>WHSY01000649.1 GCA_009379815.1 Pseudonocardiaceae bacterium | reverse complement strand
CGGTTCGGCCCGCTCCCCACCGGCTGGGGTGAGCAGCTGCGGCGTGTCGACCGCTGCTGGGCCGACCACCGCAGGTACCCGAAGACCGGCTGCCCCAACACCGGCCGCAGCCCGCTCGGGCTGTGCGCCGACCACCACAAACGGCTCACCAGGAGCATCACATGACCGTCTGGATCCCATCCGAAACCGTGAAACCGGGCGATGTGATCGTGTCCCTCGGCGACCATCAACTGGTCCGCGAAATCGTCCCCTACACCTACACCGGCCAAGGGGCGTTACCCGACTGGCTGGCCGGGGCGCGCATCGCCCACACCGACGACGGCTGGGCCTACACGCTGGTCCCCGGCGTGGGCGTGGAGATAGCCCGATGACCGTCGCTGACGTTTCCGGCTGGGCGGCGCAGCACCGCCGCATCCGCCAGCTCGCCGCCCGCGGCCTCCTCTGCGAAACGTGCCGCCCCGCTGTGGTCACCCGAGCCGACATCGACGTCGTAACCCACTCGGATCCCTTCCACTGCAGCTGCG
>WHSY01000648.1:269-525 GCA_009379815.1 Pseudonocardiaceae bacterium | reverse complement strand
AGGGGACTTGCAACCGCTTGAGCGCGCGAGCGCCCACCGCGCCCGCCCGCCGGCTCTTGGTCTCCTCGTCCGGGTTCTCCTCGCTCAACGTATTCCCGGGCGCGACCACGTTGACCCGGATGCCGTGTTCGCCCAGCTCACGGGCCAGGTTTTTGGTCATCCCGATCACCGCCGCTTTGGACGCGACGTAATGGGTGCGACCGGCCGAGCCCTTGAGCGCGGTACCGGACGAGATGTTGACAATGGACCCGGTCTG
>WHSY01000648.1:0-259 GCA_009379815.1 Pseudonocardiaceae bacterium | reverse complement strand
GCGGGGCGATGGCGACGCACGCCAGCCAGCTGCCCTTGACGTTGACCGCCATGACCCTGTCCCACTCGTCCTCGCTGATCTCGTCGAACCCGCCACGGCTGATCGGAATCCGGGAGAACAGCGCCGCGTTGTTGACGAGCACGTCGATCTGGCCGAACCTGGCCACCGTCTCTGTGGCCAGCCGCTCGCAGGCGGCGCTACTCGTCACGTCTACCTCGATGCCGAGCGCGTGGTCATCGCCGATCTCTGCGGCGACCTT
>WHSY01000647.1 GCA_009379815.1 Pseudonocardiaceae bacterium | reverse complement strand
CGCGCAGCTTGGTGCCGTCCAGCGCGACCCTGCCGAGCTTGACCATCCCCGCGGCCTGACACAGGGCGAGCGCCTGCACGAACAGATGCCCCAGCGCCGACAGATGCCGTTTGCGGAACCGGGCGATCGACCGGAAATCCGGCGCAGACCCGGCGGCCAGCCACCGAAACGCCACCACATCGGTGCACGCCGCCTCCAGCTTGCGGGAGGAGCGCACCCCGGTGCAGTAGCCATAGAGCAGCACCCGCAGCATCAGGCGCGGGTCGTACGGCGGGGCACCACGGCCCTCGGTGAACGCCGCGAGGACCCGGGACAGGTCCAGGTGTTCATCGACCAGCTCAGCGACGAACCGGGCCAGATGCTCGGCTGGCAGCCACTCATCCAGCGACGGCGGCAACAGGAACTGCTGGTCCGGTCAAACCGCCGGAACGTCTTGTCCACCGGCACCTTCGAGACGCCGAGCGCCTCGCCGTACTGGTCCGGCGCTACCTCGAACAGACCCCCAGAGTCTTCATCGGCTGGCAC
>WHSY01000646.1 GCA_009379815.1 Pseudonocardiaceae bacterium | reverse complement strand
GCCAGCGGCCCTGTCGGCTGGTGTCCTTGATCCCGCGGGTATCGGCGAGTCCGTGTGCGGCCTCGTGCAGCAGGGTGGTCAAGACTTCGGTGGCAAGCCTCTGTAGTCCTTCGCCGGAGATGAGGACTTCGGGGAGCCGGTCGGTGCCGTGTTGCCACCGCATCGCGGCGTAGTGGCCGTACTTGGCCTGACGTGACGTGGTGCCCGATCCGACCACCACAACGGCGGCCGGGACCTTCGGGTGCCGGTCCCTGATCGCGGTCCAGGCGGTTTCGAGGGCGGCGACCAGCTGCGCACTGGTGAACCCATCCCCGGGTGTGGTGTGTTGACGCTTACGTGTCACCCGCGTCGTCCGGGTGCGCGACTTCGTCGTGGTGGTGGTCATTGCCGATCACCGCCGGGGCCGGTTTCGGTGTCGGCGTCGACGAACCGCTCGGCGTGCGCCTGGATCTTGGGGGCAGTGCGGATGTAGGCCCGCCAGGTGACCTCCCGGATCAGGTTCCGGGTCTCGTAGGTGGCGTTCTCG
>WHSY01000645.1 GCA_009379815.1 Pseudonocardiaceae bacterium | reverse complement strand
CTCCCTGAGCACGTCGCCCTGCACGCCAGCATCCCGACAGCGAACGACCCCTCGCAAGCGCCACCCGGGACGCACATCACCTTCGGGTGGCAGTTCGTGCCTTCCAGCATCGCCGACCGCCCCGAGCGGTGGGATCCCGAGGATGCAGCGGTGCACG
Source organism: Pseudonocardiaceae bacterium (assembly GCA_009379815.1). GTDB lineage: Bacteria > Actinomycetota > Actinomycetes > Mycobacteriales > Pseudonocardiaceae > WHSY01. Next base: position 369 of record WHSY01000645.1, on the reverse strand, counting down.
CGGAGACGATGGTGACGGGGTACGAGCGGTACGCACCGCACCTCGCGGACGACGCGCTGGCCGTCGTGGCTCACTCGCCGACCGACACGCAGGATCTGGTTCCCTCGATGGTCCGCGGCGATCGCCATCACGGCAGCTACCACCCGGCGAACTGGGCCGCGGGACGCCCACACGCCGACCTCTCGGGTTACCGCACGCCCATCGACGGTCTGTATCTCTGCGGCTCGTCGCAGCATCCGGGCGGAAGCTTCACCGGATCACCGGGGTTCAACGCCGCCGGGGTCATCACCGAGGACCTCGGTCTCGACGCGTGGTGGGAGCGCCTGGACGCCCGCGCCACGCTCGAAGCGCTGATCTAGTCGAGGTAAT
>WHSY01000644.1 GCA_009379815.1 Pseudonocardiaceae bacterium | reverse complement strand
AGCGGCAGCAGCTCAGCGAGGGTCGCCTGGGCGTCCCCGACGAGGTTGACCTCCATCGGATAGCGCAGCCCGATCATCTTCGCGTCGATGTCGATCTGCACCCCGCGAGCCTGGCCGAACTCCGTCAGGAACTGGCTGTAGGGCATGCTCGAGCCGACCATCAGCAGCGTGTCGCAGCCCATCATCAGGTCGTAGCTCGGCTTGGTGCCCAGCAGCCCGATCGACCCGGTGACGAACGGCAGGTCGTCAGCCAGCACGTCCTTGCCCAGCAGCGCCTCGGCCACCTCGCTGGCGGCTCCCCGGGCGCCCTGGCCGATGAGGATCGCCACCCGCTCCCCGCCGTTCAGCACCTCGGCGGCCCGCCTGATCTCCGCCTTGGGGGCGATCACTCGCGGCGGGGTGTAGCCGAGGCTGCCGGGCACCATCTTGAACGCATGCCCCGGAGGCTCGTACTGCTCCTCCTGCACGTCGGCGGGAAAGATCAGCGCCACCGGGGCGCGCTCGCTCGCCGCCACCCGGACCGCCCG
>WHSY01000643.1:281-528 GCA_009379815.1 Pseudonocardiaceae bacterium | reverse complement strand
GAACTGCGCGCTCTCGAGGGCCTTCTTGATGTTCTGCTCAACGAGCACGATCGTGACGCCGAACTCGCGGTTCGCCTTGCCGATGCTGGCCATCATGCTGTCCACCAGGTTCGGCTGTAGGCCGACGGAGGGCTCGTCGAGCAGCAGCAGTTTCGGGTTCGAGATTAGCCCCAGCGCAACGGCCAGCATCCGCCGTTCGCCGCCGCTCATCGTGCCCACCACCTGCGTACGGCGTTTCGCCAGCGTC
>WHSY01000643.1:0-271 GCA_009379815.1 Pseudonocardiaceae bacterium | reverse complement strand
AGCTGCGGGACCAAGCTGATCCCGTGGCGGACGATCGTCGGCGTCGACCATCCGCTGATCGGCATGCCATCGTAGATGATCCGGCCGGAGCTGGGCCTCCACAGGCCGATGATGGACCGTAGGAGCGTCGTCTTCCCGGCGCCGTTGTGCCCGACGACCGAGGCGAAGCTGCCCGATTCGACCCGCAGCGACACGTCGCGCAGCACCGGCTTACGCTGCACCGCCACGGAGAGCTGTTCAATCGCGAGCATCACGCCGCCACCCCGAAGTA
>WHSY01000642.1 GCA_009379815.1 Pseudonocardiaceae bacterium | reverse complement strand
CGTGGTGGAGACGAGCCCGCCCTACGGCCTGTCCGTGATCGAGCTCGCGACGCGGGCTCTGCAGCTCGCTGAAGCGAAGCTTCAAGCCGCGCTCGGCATATGGGCCGACTACATGAAGCACGACCGCTGGCCGTCCTGGCCGCCGCTGACGGCCTATGTCGAGCCGCCGCCCTGGGTCGAGCAGCGCTGGCAGGACCGGCAACTGCGCGAGGAAGTCGCCGGCAAGCACGGCCAGAGCCTCGCCGACGTCACCGGGCTGTCGAACCTGGATGCCGGCTGATGGCTCGCCGTGAACCCGACTGGGAAGAACTCCGAGACGCAGCGGATGAGCGTCGCCGCCGTCGTCGTCTCTCTGCCTGCTTGTGCGGCTATCCCGACTGGCCCGGCCAGTGCCCCGGCCCCGCCAACTGCCCCGTGCATGGCGAGGATTTGAGCGAGGACGATGATGGCTGACCGCTTCTACCGGGAACCGCCCGACGATACTCGCGAAATCCTGAGCCCCGAAGGAGTGATCGAGAGAGTCGAGAG
>WHSY01000641.1 GCA_009379815.1 Pseudonocardiaceae bacterium | reverse complement strand
CGGTGTTCCGGCGGCCGCAGCCTTCGGCGCCTCCTCGGTGCCGGGCCTGCGGACCTTCTCCGGCTCGGGGATGAGCACGTCGCCGATCTGGCAGCCGAGCACGGCGCAGATCACGTCGAGGTCGTCGAGCTTGATGCTGGCCGGGTTGCCTGACCACAGCCCGGACATCTTGCCCGCGCTGATGACCAAGCCATGCTCGGCGAGCATGCGCTGCAGTTCGCTGGCCTTCCAGATGCCGCGGTTGGCGGCGGCCAGCCGCAGGTTCCACTTCATGACAACAGTCCTTCCAGCCGCTGCGCGGCGCGTTGCTGGCCCGCGATCCAGGCGTCTTCGACGTGGGTGCGGTGGACGTGGATGTAGTGCATCGTGGTGGCGACCCAGACATGCCCGAGGGCCTGCTGGATCGCGATCAGGTCCATGCCGCCCAGATAGAGCTGGCTAGCGCAGAAATGCCGCAGCACGTGTGGTGTGAGCTTGTCCGGCCACTCCGGCAGGTGCCGCTCGGCGGCCTCAGCCAACGCGGCACGCA
>WHSY01000640.1 GCA_009379815.1 Pseudonocardiaceae bacterium | reverse complement strand
ACCTCATCCAACGCGCAGCCCTTGCGCACCCGCAGGCCACCGCTGGCGATGCCGCGGACCAGCCTGTCGAGCACCAGGTAGCCGCGCGTGCCGGTGACCGGGTCGGTCCAGGTCAGCTCGACCACTGGGTTGCGTTCCGTCATCCGTGTGCTCTCTCCTCTACGTGGATCAGCGTCGGCCGGTCTGCGATGTAGGCGGCCTCCAGCGCGGTGACCAGGGTCTCCGGGTCGCCGGTACGCAGGCTGTAGCAGCCGAGCGAGACGGCGAGTCCGCAGAAGTCGACGGGCGGTCCGTGCACGGCGATCTCGCTGTCGCCGCGGCGCCGCATCTCCTCCCGGACCCCGCCGTAGCCGCCGTTGTCGACCACCACGACGGGCAGCGCCAAGCCGAGCTGTGCGGCGGTGGCGAGCTCGGGCGCGACGACCATGAACCCGCCGTCACCGTGCAGCGCGACGACCCGCGTGCCTGGCCAGCCCAGGCTAGCGCCGATGGCGGCCGGCAGCCCGTAGCCGGCCGTGCCCAGGCCCGC
>WHSY01000063.1 GCA_009379815.1 Pseudonocardiaceae bacterium | reverse complement strand
GTGATGAGGTCGTCGAGGACGCCGCCGTCGTCGGCACAGCACATGGTGTACTGCGCCTGGCCGGGACCGATCCGGCCGAGGTCGGCCGTCAGGCAGGAGTTGACGAACTCCGCCGCGCGGGGACCGCTCACCCTGGTCTTGCCGAGGTGTGACACGTCGAAGACGCCGACCGCTTCCCGGACGGCGGTGTGCTCGGCGACCACGCCGCCGTCGGAGTAGGAGATCGGCATCTCCCAGCCGCCGAACGGCGCGAGCTTGGCACCGAGCCGGAGATGGGCGTCGTGCAGCGGTCCGTGACGAAGGGAGGTACTCACGACCCCGGGACGCTACCGCCCCGCCTCGCCGCGATCAGCCCCGAGATGTTCGTTAGCATGCGAAACCATTCCGTGCGCACACCTGCGAGGAGACCACCGTGACCAGCCCGAAGCTCACCCTCACCGACGCCGAGGTGCCCGCCTCGAAGGTCGACGCCGTTGTGGTGGGCACGGTGAAGGGCGACAACGGGGTCGCGCTCGCGGCCGGCACCGAGTCGGTGGACGCCGCCTTCGAGGGCCGGCTCGCCGAGCTGCTGGCCCTCCTGGGCGCCACCGGCAAGGCCGACGAGGTCGTCAAGCTGCCGACCCGCGGCAGCACCGCCGCCCCGCTGCTGGTCGCGACCGGGCTGGGCAAGGTCGACGGTGAGCCGGCCGCTGAGCAGGTGCGCCGCGCCGCCGGCGCTGCCGCCCGAGCGCTGAGCGGCACCGGCCGGGCCGTCACCACGCTGTCCCGGCTCGACCTCGGTGCCGCGGCCGAGGGCACGGCGCTGGGCGCCTACGCCTTCACCGCGTACCGCGCGCAGTCGGACGGCGGTCCGCTCGAGCGGATGGATCTGTCGGTGCCCTCGGCGCGTGCGGCCGCGCCGAAACGCGAGCTCGGCCGGGCGGTGGCGGTCGCCGAGGCGGTACGCGCCGCGCGGGACCTGGTCAACACCCCCCCGAACGACCTCTACCCGGCCTCGTTCGCCGAGCGTGCGGAGGCGCTGGCTCGCGACGCCGGGCTGCGCACCGAGGTGCTCGACGAGAAGGCACTGCGCTCCGGTGGCTACGGCGGCATCCTCGGGGTCGGGGGCGGCTCGTCGCGCCCGCCGCGGCTGGTCCGGCTACACCACGAGCCCGCGGCCGCGAAGGCGCGGGTCGCGCTGGTCGGCAAGGGCGTCACGTTCGACACCGGCGGCATCTCGATCAAGCCGGCGGCGAACATGGACCACATGACCTCCGACATGGCGGGTGCGGCGGCCGTGGTCGCCACCGCCGTGCTCGCCGCCCGGCTCGAGCTGCCCGTCGAGGTCATCGCGACGGTCCCGATGGCGGAGAACATGCCGTCGGCCACCGCCTACCGCCCCGGTGACGTGCTCACGCTCTACGGCGGCAAGACCGTCGAGGTGCTCAACACCGACGCCGAGGGCAGGCTGATCCTGGCCGACGCGCTGGTGCGCGCCGGCCAGGACTCCCCCGACTACCTGATCGACACCGCCACCCTCACCGGCGCGCAGGTCGTCGCGCTGGGCAACCGCACCCCCGGGGTGATGGGCACGCCCGAGTTCCGCGACCGGGTCGTGACGCTGTCGCAGCACGCCGGGGAGAACGGCTGGGCGATGCCGCTGCCCGACCACCTGCGGTCCGAGCTCGACTCCCGGCTGGCCGACATCGCCAACGTCACAGGCAACCGCTGGGCCGGCATGCTCGTCGCCGGGGTGTTCCTCGCCGAGTTCGTCGACGACGCGACCACCTGGGCGCACGTCGACATCGCCGGCCCCGCCTTCAACGCCGGGTCCCCGTGGGGCTACACCGCCAAGGGGGGCACCGGCGTCCCGGTGCGCACCATCGCCGCCGTGCTCGCCGACATCGCCGAGCACGGCTGAGCCCGTGCCGTCAGCGCCCCAGCTCGTCGCGCTGGGCGCGTTTGCGCAACACCCGCTGCCGTTCGGTGTAGTCGCGCATCCGTTGCGGGTAGCCGATCTTGCCGACGTCGTAGACGGGGATCTTCAACCGCTTGCCGAGCCGTCGCGCGCCGCGGTCCCCGTCGATCCGGCGGCGGGTCCACTCGCCGTCGTGCGCGACCAGCACCACCGTCGTCTCGGTCACCACGGTCTTCGGCTCGACGAAGGCCTCGACACCGCGCCTACCGCCCGCCCACCGCTCGAGGTACTCGGTGTCAGCGTCGGAGGCACCGCGTGTCACTCCGGGCTTGGCCCGGCGTCGTAGCCGGTCGAACACACCCACGACCCGGTCACCTCCTCGTACTCGCCGATCATGCCATCTCAACGATCGCAGCGGTCCCCATTCTCCCGGTTCGTCCGAGTGCGCGGGCCCGCCGCGCCCGCGTCGCCATTGCGGCACCAGTGGTGACAAGATGGCTGCGTGCCCGTCGGCCGATCGCCGCGCCGACGCCAGGTTACCGACGTCTGACCGAGGAGATCCGCAGTGACCGACAGCACCGCCGACCTGGTGATCCTCGGTGGCGGGTCGGGTGGCTACGCGTGCGCACTGCGTGGCGCGCAGCTGGGCCTGTCCGTCGTCATGGTCGAGAAGGACAAGCTGGGTGGTACCTGCCTGCATCGCGGGTGCATCCCCACCAAGGCCCTGCTGCATGCCGCGGAGGTCGCCGACTCCGCGCGCGACGGCGAGTCGTTCGGGGTCAAGACCGCGCTCGAGGGCATCGACATGAGCGGAGTGAACTCCTACAAGGACTCCGTGGTGTCCAAGATGTACAAGGGCCTGCAGGGGCTGGTGAAGTCGCGCGACATCACCTATGTCGAGGGTGACGGCAGGTTCGTCGGAGAGCGCACCGTCGAGGTCGACGGGCAGCGCTACACCGGCCGTCACGTCGTGCTGGCCACCGGTTCCTACGCCCGCACGCTGCCCGGCCTCGACATCGGCGGCCGGGTCGTCACCAGCGACCAGGCGGTGAACCTCGACCACGTGCCGGACCGCGTCGTGGTGCTCGGCGGCGGCGTGATCGGCGTCGAGTTCGCGAGCGTGTGGCGCTCGTTCGGCTCCGAGGTGACCGTGGTGGAGGCGCTGCCGAACCTGGTGCCCGCCGAGGACGACTTCCTGGCCAAGCAGCTCGAGCGCGCCTTCCGCCGTCGCGGCATCGCGTTCAAGACCGGGGTGAAGTTCACCGGCGCTGAGCAGTCCGACGCCGGCGTCACGGTGAGCCTGGAGTCCGGCGAGCAGATCGAGGCCGACCTGCTGCTGGTGGCCGTCGGCCGGGGCCCGAACACCGCGAGTGCCGGCTACGAGGAGGCCGGCGTGACGTTGCAGCACGGCTTCGTACCCACCGACGAGCGGCTGCGCACCAATCTCGACAGCGTGTACGCGGTCGGCGACATCGTGCCCGGCCTGCAGCTGGCCCACCGGGGCTTCGCACAGGGCATCTTCGTGGCCGAGGACATCGCCGGGTTGCGCCCGACACCGATCGACGAGGACGGCATCCCCCGGGTGACCTACTGCGAGCCCGAGGTCGCCTCGGTCGGTCTCACGGAGGCCCAGGCCAGGCAGCGCCACGGCGAGGTCGAGTCGCTGACCTACGACCTGTCGGGCAACGGCAAGAGCCAGATCCTGCAGACCAGGGGAGCCGTCAAGGTGGTCCGGTCCAAGGACGGCCCGGTGCTGGGCATCCACATGATCGGCACCCGCGTCGGTGAGCTGGTCGGCGAGGCCCAGCTGATCTTCAACTGGGAGGCCTACGCCGACGACGTCGCCGCGCTGGTACACGCCCACCCCACGCAGACCGAGGCGCTCGGCGAGGCCCACCTCGCCCTGGCCGGCAAGCCGCTGCACTCGCACGGCTGATCGTCCCACGATCCGCAGCACACCGAGGGAGTCGAAGCAGGAGATGGCGTACTCCGTGGAGATGCCGGCGCTCGGCGAGAGCGTCACCGAGGGCACCGTCACCCGGTGGCTCAAGCAGGAGGGTGACACCGTCGCGGTCGACGAGCCGCTGCTGGAGGTGTCCACCGACAAGGTCGACACCGAGATCCCCTCGCCCGCCGCGGGCGTGCTGCAGCGCATCGTGGCTGCCGAGGACGAGACCGTGGAGGTCGGCGCCCAACTCGCGCTGATCGGTGACGAGGCGGGTGCCGCCGCCGCCGACTCGGGCGACGGCGGCGCAGCCGCCTCCGGCGAGGCAGACGCAGCACCGCAGCCCTCGCGGCAGCCGTCTCAGCAGCCCTCGCAGCAGCAGTCGCAACCCGAACCCGAGCCGCAGCCCGAACCCGAGCCTGCCGCCGCGCAGCCGGCGACCGCCGCCGACACGAGCGAGCCCGCGAGCTCGGACCGGAGCCCGGTGACCATGCCCGCCCTCGGCGAGAGCGTCACCGAGGGCACGGTCACCCGATGGCTCAAGCAGGTCGGCGACACCGTCACGGTCGACGAGCCGCTGCTGGAGGTGTCCACCGACAAGGTCGACACCGAGATCCCCTCCCCCGTCGCCGGCACCGTCCTGGAGATCACGGTCGGTGAGGACGAGACGGTCGAAGTCGGGGCCCAGCTCGCCGTCGTGGGTTCCGGTTCCGGCGCTGCGGGCAGCGCCACCCGCGCCGAGCCGGCGGCGTCGCAGGAACCAGCGGCGTCGCAGGAACCAGTGACACAGCAGCGACAGGAGCCCGCGACGCCACCGGCCCCCACTCCGTCCGGCTCGCGCGACGCCACGGTGGACGGCGCCCAGCCGGCATCGCCGTACGTCACCCCGCTGGTGCGTAAGCTCGCCGCCGAGCACGGTGTCGATCTCGGCGCGCTGCAGGGCAGCGGGGTGGGCGGGCGCATCCGCAAGCAGGACGTGCTGGCCGCGACCGAGCAGCCGGAGCCCGAACCGCAACAGCCCGAACCGCAACAGCCCGAACCGCAACAGCCCGCGGAGGCCGCGGCCCCGCAGCAGCAACCGCCTCCCACCGCAGCGCTGCGTGGCCGGACGGAGAAGATGTCGAGGCTGCGGTCGGTGATCGCCACTCGGATGGTCGAGTCGCTGCGGGTCTCGGCGCAGCTGACGACGGTCGCCGAGGCCGACGTCACCCGCATCGCGCGGCTGCGATCGCGTGCCGCGCACGACTTCGAAGCCCGCGAGGGTGTGCGGCTGTCCTTCCTGGCGTTCTTCGCCAAGGCCACCATCGAGGCGCTCAAACAGCACCCGAAGGTCAACGCGTCGATCGATGAGGACGCCGGGCAGATCACCTACCACGGCTCCGAGCACCTGGGCATCGCGGTGGACACCGAGCGGGGGCTGCTCGTGCCGGTGATACACGATGCCGGTGACCTCAACCTCGGCGGGCTGGCCCGGCGGATCGCCGACGTCGCCGAGCGCACCCGGATCAACAAGATCACGCCCGACGAGTTGGGCGGCGGTACCTTCACGTTGAGTAACACCGGCTCTCGCGGCGCGCTGTTCGACACGCCGATAATCCTGCAGCCACAGGTGGGCATCCTCGGTACCGGCAGCGTCGTCAAGCGCCCGGTGGTGCTGTCCGGTGAGGAGGGCGACACCATCGCGGTACGGTCGATGATGTACCTGGCGCTGTCCTACGACCACCGGCTGGTGGACGGTGCCGATGCTGCCCGCTTCCTGACCACCGTCAAGGAGCGCCTCGAGGAGGGCGCCTTCGAGTCCGATCTCGGACTGTAGCCGCCCCGCATCGCGCACCTCGCGACGACCCGGGAGGATCACGGCATGCGTGTCGTCATCGCGGGTGCCTCCGGGCTCATCGGGACCACCCTCGTCCCATTGCTGCGCGGGGCCGGCCACGAGGTCGTCCGCCTGGTGCGGCGCCGGCCATCCGCCCCCGACGAGCGCGGCTGGGATCCGCCGGCCGGAACCCTCGACCCGGGAGCCCTCGACGGCGCCGACGCCGTGGTGAACCTCTGCGGTGTCAATCTCGGTGACAAGCGCTGGAGCGGAGAGTTCAAGCAGCTGCTGCGCGACAGCCGGATCGTGCCGACCGAGGTGCTGGCGACCGCGGTCGCCGAGCGCGGGATCCCGGCGCTGGTCAATGCCGCCGGGAGCAATGTCTACGGCGACACCGGCGACCACATCGTGGACGAGACAGCCCCGCCGGGTACCGGGTTCCTCGCCGAGCTGTGCCGGGACTGGGAGGCCGCCACCGCCGCGGCGCGCAACGGCGGTGCCCGGGTGGTGTCGCTACGCACCGGGCCGGTGCTCTCCCCGGCCGCGGGCCTGGTGGGGGAACTGCGGCCGTTCTTCGCGCTCGGGCTGGGCGGTCGCCTGGGCGACGGCCGCCAGTACCTGCCGTGGATCTCGCTCGACGACGCCGCGGGCGCCATCTGCTACGTGCTCGAGCACGAGGACGTGTCCGGGCCGGTCAACCTCACCGGACCGGCACCGGTCAGCAACGCCGAGTTCACCCGTGCCTTCGGGGAGGCGTTGAACCGCCCGGCGGTGCTGGTGGTGCCCGGCATCGCACTGCGGATCGCGCGCGGCGCCGAGCTCGCCGACGAGCTGGCCCTGTCCGGGCAACGCGCGGTGCCCGCTGCGCTCGAGCGACACGGGTACGAGTTCGAGCACCCGACGCTCGATGCGGCGCTGACGGCGGCACTGGGTACCTGATGGCGGCCGACGTGGTGGCGGTCGGTGCCGGTCTGGCCGGACTGGTCACCGCCCGGCACCTGCAGCGGTCGGGCATCGACGTCACCGTGCTCGAGGCGGGCAGCACCGTCGGTGGGCGGGTCGCCACCAACACCACCGACGGCTTCGTGCTCGACCGCGGCTTCCAGGTGCTCAACACCAGCTACCCAGCGCTGCGGCGCGACGTCGATCTGGCGGCTCTCGACCTGCGACCCTTCACCGCCGGTGCCGCGGTACGGGGCGCCGACGGTGCCCTGCACCGGCTGGTCGACCCCCGCCGCGCGCCGGCCCAGGTGTGGCGCACCGCGCTGGACGGGCTGCTGTCACCGGCAGCCAAGCTCGCGCTGACGCAGCTCTCGGCGCGGGCGGCGCTGGGCGACCCGCGGCAACTGCTCGCCGGCCCGGAACGCAGCACCGCCGACGAGCTGGCCGTGCAGGGTCTGGACGGCCCCGCCACCGAGCAGTTCTTCCGCCCGTTGCTGGCCGGTGTGTTCGGCGAGCGGGAGCTGGCGACGTCGTCGCGCTTCTTCGGCCTGGTATGGCGCAGCTTCACCCGGGGCGCGTCCACCCTGCCGTCCCGGGGCATGGCCGCACTGCCCGTCCAGCTCGCCGCCCGGCTGGCACCCGGGACGGTGCGTTGCGGGCAGACGGTGCTGGGGGTCGCTCCGGGGCGGGTGCGTAGCGGGACGGGAGAGCTCACCGCACGCGCCGTGGTCGTGGCGACCGATCCACCGAGTGCCAGGGCGCTGCTGCCTGGTCTCGACGTGCCCTTGATGCGCAGCCTGACGACCTATTACCACGTGTGCGAGCACCCGCCGACCCGCCTGCCGCTGATCCACCTGGACGGCGGCGGCGGCCCGGTGCTCAGCACCACCGTGCTCACCGCCGTCGCCCCCTCCTACTCCCCCGATCACCGGCACCTGATCTCGTCGACAGTGTTCGGGGTCCCGGGTGCCGGCCACCCCGAGGAGCCCGAGGTGCGCCGCCTGGCCGGTGCGATCTACCGCGAAGGCAGCGCGGGCTGGCAGCACCTCGGCACCGCGATCGTGCCGCAGTCGTTGTGCACGTTCACCCCGCCCACTCCGGACCGGCTGCGCCGGACCGTCTCGCTGGGTGATGGGCTGTTCGTCGCCGGTGACCACCGCGACACCCCGTCGATCCAGGGTGCGCTGGTCAGCGGCCGACGAGCGGCCCGTGCCGTGCTGCGCGAGCTGGGCGTGCCCGGCCCGGCGTAGCCTGGCAGCCGTGACCGCCGTCTCCTGCCGTGCCACCGACGCACCCGTGCAGGTACGCCACCTGGGCACCATCGGCTACGAGGAAGCCTGGGAGCTGCAGCGCGAGCTGGCCGTGGCCCGCGCCGACGCCTCGGGCCCCGACGTGATGCTGCTGCTGGACCACCCGTCGGTCTACACGGCCGGCCGGCGCACCACGGCGGCCGAGCGGCCTACCGACGGCACCCCGGTGATCGACGTCGACCGCGGGGGCAAGATCACCTGGCACGGGCCGGGCCAGCTCGTCGGCTACCCGCTGGTGGCATTGGCCGACCCGGTCGACGTCGTGGACTACGTGCGCAGGCTCGAGGAGGCGCTCATCGCCGTCTGCGCCGGTCTCGGGCTGGCCACCGGGCGGGTGCCGGGGCGCTCCGGGGTCTGGCTGCCTGCCGGTGCCGGGCGGCCGGTGCGCAAGGTCGCCGCCATCGGGGTCCGGGTCAGCCGCGGCGTGACGATGCACGGCTTCGCTCTCAACTGCGATCCCGACCTGGCCGCCTTCGACCGGATCGTGCCGTGCGGCATCAGCGATGCCGGGGTCAGCTCGCTGTCGGTGGAGCTGGACCGCCCGGTGGGCGTGGCCGAGGTGACCCCGGCGGTCGAATCCGCCGTGCTCGACGCGCTCGCCGGCCACCTGCCCGTCGCCGAGCACGACGTGCCTGCCGCCGCGGATTCCGCCGACGTGGCGCTGCACCTCGATCCGGCCATCCGCTGAGGGTCCGTCAGACGGCGTCGAGGATCTCCTCGGCGATGAACTCGACATGGTCAAGGTCAGCGAGATCGAGGATCTGCAGGTACAGCCGGGTGATGCCGGTGCGCTCCTGCCACTGCCCGATCCGGTCGGTGACCTCGGCCGGCGTGCCGGCCAGCCCGTTGGCGCGCAGCTCGCCGGGCTCGCGGCCGATGGCCCGCGCCCGGCGGGCGACCTCGGCGTCATCGCGGCCGACGCAGGCCACCAGCGCCGCCGAGCGCACCACCTCGTCGGGCTTGCGGCCGATCTCGGCACACGCCGCAGCCACCCGCTCGAACCGGGCCGCGGCGGTGTCGATGTCGATGAACGGCAGGTTGAACTCGGTGGCGAACCGGGCGGCCAGTGCGGGCGTGCGCCTGGCGCCCTTGCCGCCGAGGAGCACGGGGATCCGATCCTGCACCGGCTTGGGCAGCGCGGGCGAGTCGGCGATCCGGTAGTGCTCGCCGTGGTAGTCGAACGGCCGGCCCGGCGGCGCCGACCACAACCCGGTGATGATCTCCAGCTGCTCGGCCAGCCGGTCGAACCGCTGGCCCAGCGGCGGGAAGGGGACCCCGTAGGCACGGTGCTCGGCCTCGTACCACCCGGTTCCCAGGCCCAGCTCGACCCGGCCACCCGACATCTGGTCCACCTGCGCGACCGTCACCGCCATTGGCCCCGGCAGCCGGAACGTCGACGCGGTCATCAGCGTGCCGAGCCGCACCCGGGAGGTCTCCCTGGCCAGCCCGGCCAGCGCCGTCCAGGCATCCGTGGGTCCGGGCAGGCCGTCGACGCCGCCCATCGCCAGGTAGTGGTCGGAACGGAAGAACCCGTCGTAACCGGCGTCTTCGGCCAGCCGCGCCACCCGGAGCAGGTCGTCGTAGCTGGCTCCCTGCTGGGGTTCGGTGAAGATCCTCAAGTCCACAGACGGGCAGCGTATCTGCTCAGGGGCGCCCGCGCTCTGGCACCAAGTCCGCCAACCCCGTTCCGGTTCCGGAACGGGTTGGCGCCCGTCGTCGAACCCCGTTCCGGTTCCGGAACGGGGTCCGGTCCGCGCCGTTCGCGCGTGGCAGCGGTAGCGGCGAGACGGCCGGCGCGGTAGGGATTGCCCGGTGAGTTGGAGCATCGACGACATCCCTGACCAGACCGGGCGGACGGTCCTCGTGACCGGAGCCAACTCCGGGCTGGGCCGCCACACCGCGACCGTGCTGGCGCAGCGGGGCGCGCGCGTGCTGATGGCGTGCCGCGACCCCGAGCGCGGGCAGGCAGCCGCCGAGCAGGTGGGCGCCGGCGCTGAGCTGATCGTGCTCGACCTCGCCGATCTCGGCTCGGTGCGCAAGGCCGCCGCGCGGATCCGGGAGCACACCGGGGACGCCATTGACGTGCTGGTGAACAACGCCGGGGTGATGGCCACGAAGCGCCGTACCGCCGACGGGTTCGAGCTGCAGATCGGTACCAACCACCTCGGTCACGCGGCGCTGACCTGGCTGCTGGGCCCGGCGTTGCGGCCCGGCGCACGAGTGGTGACGCTGTCGAGCCTGGCCCACCGGGGCGACGGGCTCGACATCGACGACCTGCACTTCGAGCGGCGCCGCTACATCCCCGCGACCGCCTACAGTGCCTCCAAGCTGGCCAACCTGCTGTTCGCCCTCGAACTCGACCGCCGTGCCCGTGCCGCGGGCCGGGACCTCGTCAGTGTTGCGGCACACCCCGGACTGACCGCCACCGAGCTGGCCGCCAACTCCGCGCGGATGCGCTCCCGGCTGGTCGCACCGGTGGTGGCGCTCGGAAACAAGCTGATCACCCAAGGGGTCGGGCCCGGCACGCTGCCTCAGCTGTACGCGGCGACAGCGCCGGACGTGCACGGTGGGGAGTACTTCGGCCCTTCGGGCCTCGGGGAGACGCGCGGCGGTCCGCAACGCGCTGCCGTCACCGCCGCCGCACGGGATCCGGATACGGCGCGCCGGCTGTGGGAGCGAACCGCGGATCTCGTCGGCGTCGCTCCCGACCCGGCGTAGGGTCGGCACCGTGAGCGTCGCACCCGATGGCCGCAGGCTGCTGCGCCTGGAGGCCCGTAACAGCCAGACACCCATCGAACGCAAGCCGCCCTGGATCAGGACCCGGGCGCGGATGGGTCCGGAGTACACCGAGCTCAAGAGCCTGGTGCGCCGGGAAGGGCTGCACACGGTGTGCGAGGAGGCCGGCTGCCCGAACATCTACGAATGCTGGGAGGACCGGGAGGCGACGTTCCTCATCGGGGGCGACCAGTGCACCCGGCGCTGCGACTTCTGCCAGATCGACACCGGCAAGCCGGCGCCGCTCGACCATGACGAACCGCGCCGGGTCGCCGCGTCGGTGCAGGCGATGGGGCTGCGGTACTCGACGGTGACGGGCGTGGCCCGCGACGATCTCGACGACGGGGGCGCCTGGCTCTACGCCGAGACCGTGCGCCGGATCCACGCGATGAACCCGGGCACCGGCGTCGAGCTGCTCATCCCGGATTTCGACGCCGACCCCGAGGCGCTCGCCGAGGTGTTCGGGTCGGCACCCGAGGTGCTGGCGCACAACACCGAGACGGTGCCGCGGATCTTCCGGCGGATCCGCCCCGGATTTCGCTACGAGCGTTCGCTCGACGTGCTGCGCCGTGCCCGTGACGCGGGACTGGTCACCAAGTCGAACCTGATCCTGGGTATGGGTGAGGAACCCGACGAGGTGACTGCCGCCATGGCCGACCTGCACGCCGCGGGGTGCGAGATCCTCACCATCACCCAGTACCTGCGCCCGTCGCCGCGCCACCACCCGGTCGAGCGCTGGGTCAAGCCCGAGGAGTTCGTCGAGCACGCCCGGGTCGGCGAGCAGCTGGGCTTCGCCGGGGTGATGGCCGGGCCGCTGGTGCGTTCCTCCTACCGGGCGGGACGGCTCTACACGCAGGCCGTGCGGCGGCGGGGCGAGCAGGTGCCCGAGCGGCTGGCGCACCTCGAGCAGGCGGGACCCGCCGCCCAGGAGGCGTCGAGCCTGCTCGCGCGCTGATCCACCACCGGGCGGCAGAGCTGTGGGTGTCGACCTCGCCGTGCTCGACACCGCGCCGCTCTGGCTCGCCGGGCGGATCGCCCAGCACGGGCGGCTGCTGTTCGAACAGCCGAGGAGTGGCCCGCGGCGGACAGCAATGCCGACGCGGTCCGCTATCTCGCCAAGCGAGAAGTACTCGACCGCCATCGCGCGCTGGCTGCGCGGCCGAGATGATCCCGAGCCTGCCCTGGCGGGGCCGTAGAATGGGTTCATGCCCCCGAAGCCCAAGGCGTCGAACTCCAAAGCCGCGAAGCCCAAGGACCGGGAAGCGGCGAAGGCCGCCAAACAGGCCAAGCGCGCCGAGTCCCGGCAGCGTCGCAAGCAGATGTTCGAGGCGTTCAAGATGCAGCGCCGCGAGGACAAGGCGCTGCTGCCGTGGATGATCGGCACCGCCCTGCTGATCACCCTCGTGGTCTTCGGGCTCGGCTTCCTGTTCGGCCTGCAGTGGATGTTCCTGCCGGTGGGTCTCGCCTTCGGCGTGCTCGCCGCGGTGCTCGTGTTCGGCAGGCGGGTGCAGCGCAACGTCTACGCGAAGGCCGAGGGCCAACCGGGGGCCGCGGCCTGGGCGCTGCAGAACCTGAAGGGGCGGCGGTGGAAGGTCACACCTGCCGTGGCGGGCACCACGCAGCTCGACGCCGTGCACCGGGTGCTGGGGCTGCCCGGCGTGGTGCTGGTCGCCGAGGGCACGCCGCACCGGGTCAAGCCGCTGCTGGCGCAGGAGAAGAAGCGCGTCGCGCGGCTGGTCGGCGACACCCCGATCTACGACATCGTGGTCGGCAACGACGACGGCCAGGTCCCGCTGTCGAAGCTGCAGCGCCACCTTGCCAAGCTGCCGCGCAACGTCATGCCCAAGCAGATCGACGCCCTGGAGACCCGGCTGTCGGTCCTGGAGACCAAGGGCGCGGCGACGCCCAAGGGTCCGATGCCACAGGGCGCGAAGATGCGCAACATGCAGCGGACCGTGCGCCGCCGCTGACCGCGCTGCTCACCCACTGCTGGCGGCATCGGCCGGAGCGTCCCGACCGGCGCACAGCGCCAGCCCGGCGCGCAGCGCTCCGGCCGTCTCGAACATCGCCTCCCGGAACCGGCCGATCAGCAGCGCATTGGCGAAACCGTGGATGAAGCCCGCGTGGCGGCGCAGCACCACCGGCACGCCCGCCTCGAGCAGCGCCGTGGCGAAGGCCTCTCCCTCGTCGCGCAGTGGGTCGAACCCGGCTGTCACGACGTAGCTGGGCGGCAGCTCGGCCAGATTGCCGGCCAGTAGCGGCGAGATCCGCGGGTCACTGCGGTCGGCCTCGGCTACGTATCGGTCGGCGAACCAGGTCATGGCGTCGTCGGTGAGCAGGAAGCCGTCGCCGAACAGGTCGCGGGACCGGCGCCGCACGGTGGCGTCGGTGCCGGGGTAGAGCATGAGCAGGAACGCCGGGGTGGGCAGGCCCCGTCCCGCTGCCGTCAGCGCGGTGACGGCAGCCAGGTTGCCGCCGGCGCTGTCCCCGCCGACCGCGATGCGGCGCGGGTCGGCGCCAAGCCCCGCAGCGTTGCCGCGGGCGTAACGGTAAGCGGCCAGTGCGTCGTCGGCGGCAGCGGGCGCGGGGTGCTCGGGCGCGAGCCGGTAGTCCACGGACAGCACCCGCACACCGGCGTGCAGCGCCAAGAACCGGCACAGGTTGTCGTGGGTGTCGAGGTCACCGAGTACCCAGCCACCCCCGTGGTAGTAGACGAGCAGCGGCGAACCCACCGCCAGCCCGTCGGGCTCGAAGTGGCGACAGGCGATCTCACCCGCCGGCCCTGGCACCGCCAGTTCCCGGCTGTGCACCGGCTGCACGGTGGGGCCGTCTACCAGCGGGCTGTTGCGACGCATCTGACGCCGGGACTCCGCCACGGTGCCGCGGACCAGCCTGAACCCGGTCGCGGCCTGGAACCGCAGCATCAGCTGCGCCTCGGGGGCGAGCTGCTGGCCGTCCCGGCACACCGGGGCACCGGCGAGGCGCTGCAGCACGGGCGTCGGCAGCGCGAAGACGGCGCGAAGCGTCGCGACCTGCACTCCGGGCGGAATCCTGGCGATGAACGAGTGCAGCGACACCCCTCGGACCTCCTTCAACGAGTACGGAGCACGATCGTGGCCGCGGCGCGGTCGTGCAGGCCGCGTCCGTCGGTGTTGTACACCAGCGGCGGGATGACCAGGCAGATCAGTACCGTGCGGATCACGGCGGGGGCGAAGCCGGCGCGCTGCCCGTCGAGCATCGCGACCCGCAGCCCGACCACCGCATGTCCTGGGCTGCGACCGGCGGCAGCGACCGACAGGACGGTCAGCGCGGCGAAGATCGCGAGTGTGGAGACCGCCGGGTTGGTGGTGAGCAACTGCGCGGCCAGGTAACAGGGCAGCCAGTCCAGCGCGATCGCGGCGCCGCGCGCCCCGAACCCCGCTACCGAGCCCGGCCCGCGCTCCGGCAGGCCCAGCCGCTGCCCGCGGTAGGCCTGCCCCGCGCCGCCGTCACCGTCCGACAGCGATCCGGACAGCCAGGTCTGCGTCCACCTGCTCACCGGCACAGCTTAAGCTCCGCCCCGGGCTGACCATGCGCGCCGCCGCATCTCGTGTTCGCCCTCACATCCCGGGACCATTAACCTTGGTGAAACACCGGGGTGATGGCCGGGCAACACCGCCCACCTAGGTTCTCGGACAAGGACGTCGACCGGATACGCGCCGGTCGAGCAGCCGAGCGGATGAAGGAGCCAACGAGGGTGTTCACCAATCCCGACGAGGTCCTACGCTTCATCGCCGACCAGGGCGTCGAGTTCGTCGACGTCCGGTTCTGCGACCTGCCGGGGATCATGCAGCACTTCACGGTGCCGGCGGCATCGTTCAACGCGGACATGTTCGAGGACGGTCTCGCGTTCGACGGATCGTCGGTGCGCGGGTTCCAGTCGATCCACGAGTCCGACATGCTGCTGCTGCCGGATGTCGCGACCGCCCGCATCGATCCCTTCCGGACGCAGCGGACGTTGAACCTGAACTTCTTCGTCAACGACCCGTTCACCCGGGAGCCCTACAGCCGCGACCCCCGCAACGTCGCGCGCAAGGCCGAGGAGTACCTCGCCTCCACCGGGGTCGCCGACGCTGCGTTCTTCGGCGCCGAGGCGGAGTTCTACCTGTTCGACTCGGTTCGCTTCGACACCACCCCGAACGCCGCGTTCCACGAGATCGACTCGATCGCGGGCTGGTGGAACACCGGCGCCGACGAGGAAGGCGGCAACAAGGGGTACAAGGTCGGTTACAAGGGCGGGTACTTCCCGGTGCCGCCGACCGACCACTTCGCCGACCTGCGCAACGCCATCACCACCAACCTCATCGATGCCGGCTTCAGCATCGAGCGGGCGCACCACGAGGTCGGGACCGCGGGGCAAGCCGAGATCAACTACAAGTTCAACACGCTGCTGCACGCCGCGGACGACCTGCAGCTGTTCAAGTACATCGTGAAGAACACCGCCTGGGCGGCGGGGCGGACGGCCACATTCATGCCCAAGCCGCTGTTCGGCGACAACGGCTCCGGCATGCACACCCACCAGTCGCTGTGGCTCGACGGGACGCCGCTGTTCCACGACGAGTCCGGCTACGGCGGGCTGTCGGACACCGCGCGCCACTACATCGGCGGGATCCTGCACCACGCGCCGTCGCTGCTGGCCTTCACCAACCCGACCGTGAACTCCTTCCACCGGCTGGTACCCGGTTACGAGGCACCGATCAATCTCGTCTACTCGCAGCGCAACCGGTCGGCCTGCATCCGGATCCCCATCACCGGGAACAACCCGAAGGCCAAGCGCATCGAGTTCCGGTGCCCGGACGCCTCGGGCAACCCGTACCTCGCATTCTCCGCGATGATGATGGCGGGCCTGGACGGCATCAAGAACGCCTACGAGCCGCCCGCACCGATCGACAAGGACCTCTACGAGCTGCCGCCCGAGGAGGCCAAGGACGTCCCACAGGTGCCCGCAGGCCTGCCGTCGGTGATCAACCGGCTGGAAGCCGATCACGACTACCTGCTCGAGGGCGGGGTGTTCACCCCGGACCTGATCGAGACGTGGATCGCGCTCAAGCGCGAGCACGAGATCGACCCGATCCGGCTGCGCCCGCACCCCTACGAGTTCGCGCTGTACTACGACGTCTGATCGTCAAGCCCGTTTCGGAACCGAAACGGGGTCCGTAGCCGGCGCCGAGCCCGTTTCGGAACCGGAACAGGGTTTGACGTGCTCACTGAGTGGGCTGCAGGTTGCGGCTGAACAGCTCGCGCAGCCGGTCCCAGTGCCGGTCGGCGGCGGCCTGGTCGTAGACCGGGAGGTCGACCATGGTGAACCCGTGCCCGGCCCCGGAGTAGAGCTCTGAGTGATACTGGTTGCCCGCAGCGTCCAGGGCCTGCTCGAGCCGCTGGATCTGCTCGGCCGGCATCGAGTCGTCCTGGTCGGCGTGTCCGATGTAGAGCTCCGCGCGGACCCGGTCCGCCTGCCGGTGCGGGCTGTCGGCGGCTTCGGTGGCCAGGTTGCCGGCGTGGAAGCTCGCCGCCACGGCGACCCGCTCTGGCTGCGCCGCCGCGGTCCGCACCACGAGTGCGCCACCCATGCAGTACCCGGTCAACCCGACCGGGCCGGAACGCACCTGCGGCTGCCCGGCGAGGTGGTCGAGGTAGACGGCGGCGTCCCGCTCGACCGTGTCCGGGGTCAGCGCCGTCATGAACGGCATGATCGTCGAGCGCAGCTCGCCCAGGTTCTCCGGGCGCAACGCGGTGTCCAGATCGATCAGCGGGGCCCGCCCCTGCCGGTAGAACACGTTGGGCAGCAGCACGTAGTAGCCCTCAGCCGCGAGCTGCCGGGCCATGTCGTACAGCACCGGCCGCAACCCGATGGCGTCCATGTAGAACACCACCCCCGGGTAGGGGCCACCGTCCTGCGGGTAGGCCACGAACGCGTCACACACTCCGTCCGGGGTCGGGATGTCGATCGGCTCCGACGTCGTCTCCACTGGCTCTCCTCGTCCTCGTGATCGATCCGACGGGGCAACGCGGCGTCACGCCCCGTCCCCGACGTGTTCTACCAGGGTCTGCGCGGTGCTGCTCAGGTCTGCTCGGGCACCTGGCCGACGCCGAGGATCGACTGCCCGAACGGGATACGCACGACGCGCTCGAGCGCTCGGGTGGCGGGCACCACGACGCGGTCGTAGACGGCGACCAGGCGGGGGTCCGGCGCACCCGCCCCGCCCCGCCGGACCGCCGCCCACCAGGCCAGCCCGCCGAGCACGTTGACGGGCCGCACGTGCGCGGGGCGTAGCCCGGCTGCCTCGAACGTCGCGGCCAGGCTCGACGGCGTGTAGCGGCGCACGTGACCGACCTTGCGGTCGAAGTCACCGTAGAGCTGCTCGTAGGCGGGCACCCATGCCACGATGTTGCCCCCGGGCGCGACCAGCCGTGCCAGCGAACGGACCGTCTCGGCGTCGTCCTCGATGTGCTCGAGCGTGTTGATCGTGACCACCGTGTCCACCGGCTCGTCGAGCGTCAGCCCGCGCTCGACGTCGAGCTGACGCACCGCCACCTCGGGGCGGTCGGCGAAGCGCTGCCGCATGACGGCGACCGCGTCGGGATCCACATCGGTCACCACGAGCCGGTCGAGCCCCGTCAGCGTCTCGGCGAACTCGCCGAGCCCGGCACCCACCTCGAGCACGGAGCGGCCGCAGTGCGCGACGATCAGATCGTGCTGGAACCGGCGGTAGTGGGGCTTGTCCGAGCCGGCCTCCTCGCCGGGAACCCGGCCGGTGGCCTGGCTGAACGCACCCGCTCCTCGTGTCCCGTCGGTCGCCATCGTGTGCGCCCCTCCTGCCGGCCCGGCTAGATCCGGGAATGACGGTAGCGACCGCGGCCGGCGTCCTCGCGCTCGACCCACTCGTCCCCGCCGTCGTAGCGTGGCGGCCATGCGAGCGATGGCGCTGACCGAGTACGGGGAACCCGACGTCCTGTCACTGCAGGAGCTGCCCGACCCGCCGGTCGGGCCCGACGTGGTGCTGGTCCGGGTCACGGCGGCCGGGGTCAACCCGGTCGGCTACAAGATCCGCCAAGGCTACCTGCGGGGCGCATACCCCCACCACGAACCGCTGGTCCCCGGCTGGGACGTGGCGGGCACCGTCGAGCTGGCCGGCCCCGCCGTCACCGGGTTCTCCGCCGGCGACGAGGTGATCGGTTACGTGCGGCGCGACCACGTCCAGTACGGCACCTACGCCGAGCTCGTGCCGGCGCCGGTACGGACGCTGGCCCACCGTCCCGACGGGCTCGACGCCACGCACGGCGCGGGCCTGCCGCTGGCGGGGCTGACCGCACTGCAGTCGTTGCGCGCCGTCGGCGTCGGCGAGGGCGACACCGTGCTGGTGCACGCCGCCGCGGGCGGTGTGGGACACCTCGCGGTGCAGATCGCCCGCGAGCTGGGAGCCGCCCGCGTGCTGGGCACCGCGTCGGAGCGCAACCACGACTTCATCCGCTCGCTCGGCGGCCAGCCGGTCAGCTACGGCGACGACCTGCACGATCGGGTGGCCGAGCTCGTCGGCGGGGACGGCAAGGTCGACGTCGCCGCGGACTTCATCGGTGGCAGTGCGCTGAAGGTGTCGCCGTCACTCGTGCGCGACCCTGCCCGCCACGTGTCCGTGCTCGACCCGGCCACCGTGCTCGACCAGGGCGGGCAGTACGTGTTCGTGCGCCCCGACTCCGAGCAGCTGGGCTGGCTGGCCGAGCGGGTGGCGGCCGGCCGGATCGCCGTGGAGGTGGCACGGACCTTCCCGCTGGAGCAGGCCGCCGACGCGCACCGGATGCTCGAGCAGGGCCACGTCCGGGGCAAGCTCGTACTCCACCTGTGAGTGGCGATACGAGCCCCGGCTCGTATCGCCACTCACGAGCGCGAAGCGCCGAAGGCGCGCTCGACGACGGCCCTGGCGCGACGCGTGGTGCGCCGGTAGGCGTCCACCACCTCGCCGGGGTCGCTGTCGCCGTCGCTGGCGGCGCCGCTGCGCAGGATCCGGGCGACCGCGGCGAGTTCGCGGCCCGAGCCGGGGAGCTGGTCGACCGGCTTGCCCCGCACGAGGGTCAGCGCGTTGCGCGTCCTGGTCGCCAGTCGCCACGCGGCGTCGAGCGCCTCGGCGTCGGCGTGCGCCAGCAGTCCCGCGTCGGCCGCCGCCCGCAACGCCGCACCGGTCGACGCGGTGCGCAACGCGGCCACCTCGTGCGCGTGCTGCAGCTGCAGCAGCTGGATCGTCCACTCCACGTCGGCCAACCCGCCGCGGCCCAGTTTGGTGTGCGTCGCCGGATCGGCACCGCGGGGCAGCCGCTCGGAGTCGACCCTGGCCTTCATCCGGCGGATCTCGGTGGCCCGCTGCGCGTCGAGCCCACCCTCCGGGTAGCGCACCGGGTCGATCGCCTCGATGAACCGCCCGCCCAGCTCGGCGTCACCGGCCACCGGGACGGCGCGCAGCAGCGCCTGGGCCTCCCAGGTCTGCGACCACTGCGCGTAGTAGACCCGGTAGGACTCCAGCGTGCGCACCAGCGGCCCCGAACGGCCCTCCGGCCGCAGCCCGGTGTCGACCTCCAGCGGCGGGTCCTGACTCGGCGACCCGAGCAGCTTGCGCACCGATTCGGCGACCGACGCCGCGAAGCGCACCGCCTCGGTCTCGTCCGCGCCTGCCACCGGCTCGCAGACGAACATCACGTCCGCGTCGGACCCGTACCCGAGTTCGGCTCCCCCCAGGCGACCCATCCCGATCACCGCGATCCTCGCCGGTTCGCCACCCCTGCGGTCGATCGCGGCGCGGCTCGCGGCATCGAGCGCGGCGGCCAGCACCGCGGTCCACACCGACGACAGCGCGTGGCACACGGCGTCGACGTCGAGCATCCCCAGCAGGTCGGCACAGGCGACCCGGAGCAGCTCGTGGCGGCGCAATGCCCGGGCGGCGGTCGCCGCGGTGACCGGGTCGCGGTGCCGGGACACGGTCTCGCGCAGCGACGCGGCCACCTCGGCGGGATCGCGCCCGGCGAGGTGGTCGGGGTCGGCGAGCAGCCGCAGTACCTCGGGCGCGCGGACGAGCAGTTCGGGCACCATCCGGGAGGTGCCGAGCAGCGTCATCAGCCGTTGCGCGACCGCACCTTCGTCGCGCAGCAACCGCAGGTACCACGGCGTCTCGGCCAACGCCTCGGACACCCGCCGGTAGGCGGCCAGCCCGCGGTCCGGGTCGGGGGTGTCGCCGAGGAAGTCGAGCAGGACGGGCAGCAGCGCGGACTGGATCGCGGCGCGTCGCGACACACCGTCGGTCAGCGCCCGCAGGTGACCGAGCGCGCCCTGCGGTGACAGGTAGCCCAGCGCGGCGAGCCGGGCCTGGGCGGACGCGGTGCTCAGCCGCAGGTCCTCGGTCGGCACCCGCGCCACCGACTCGAGCAGCGGGCGGTAGAACAGCTTCTGGTGCAGCCGCCGCACCCGGTGCGACTCGCGGGTGTACTCCGCGCGCAGCACGCCGACGGCGTCACGGCGCCCGTCCGGTCGCACCCCGGCCGCCCTGGCCAGCCAGCGCAGGCCCGCGACGTCGTCGTCGGCGGGAAACAGGTGGGTGCGGCGCAGCTTCTGCAGCTGCAGCCGGTGCTCGAGCAGCCGCAGGAACCGGTAGGCGGTGGCGAGGTTGGCGGCGTCGTCGCGTCCGACGTAGCCGCCCGCGCCCAGCGCGGCCAGCGCGTCGACGGTGGAGCGACGGCGGATGCCGTCGTCGGATCGGCCGTGCACCAGCTGCAGCAGCTGCACCGCGAACTCCACGTCGCGCAAGCTGCCGTGACCGAGCTTGAGCTCCCGGTCGATCAGGTCCGCGGGCACGTGCTCGGTCACCCGGCGGCGCATCCCCTGCACCTCGGCCACGAAGTCCTCGCGGTCGGCGGCACCCCACACCAACGGTGCGACCGCGTCGGCGTACCGGGCACCCAGATCCGGGTCACCGGCCACCGGGCGCGCCTTGAGCAACGCCTGGAACTCCCATGTCCTGGCCCACCGGCGGTAGTAGGACAGATGCCCGTCGAGGGTGCGCACCAGGGCGCCGGACTTGCCCTCCGGGCGCAGCGCGGCATCGACCTGGAAGCAGGCCGCCCCGGCCAGCCGCATCATGGCCGATGCCAGCTTCGTGGCCACCGGCAGCTCGTCCTCCGAGTCGGCCACGAAGATCACGTCGACGTCGGAGACGTAGTTGAGCTCCGACCCGCCGCACTTGCCCATGCCGATCACCGCGAGCCGGGCGTCGAGTGGATCTTCGCGGGCGACCTCGGTGACCGCGACGGCCAGGCCCGCCTCCAACGCAGCGGCGGCCAGCGTGGCCAGCGCCGCCCCTACCTGCTCGAATGCGACCACCGGGAGGTCGGGCTCCACGACCGGGGCGAGATCTGCGGCGGCGAGGTCGAGCAGCAGGTCGCGGTAGGCGCCCCGCAGTGCCCGCTGCGCCGCGGTGCCGGTCAGCTCGGATCGGGTGCCGTACGGGGTAGCCGGCGGCGGGGCGTCCGGGTCGGCGCCGACGGCGGGCAGCAGCGTCGCCCGGACCAGCTCCGACCAGCCCGCGCCGACGTCATGGCCCCGGCCGGCGAGACGACGCCAGCGCCCGGGCTCGGCGGCGAGGTGGTCGCCCAGCGCGGTGGACGATCCGAGCACCCCGAGCAGCCGCCCGCGCAGCCCGCTGTCCCGGCACAGCGCGGCGTCCAGCTCGTCCCAGTCCGCCCCCGGCGCGTCGGCGAGCCGCCCCAGCGTGCGCAGTGCCAGATCCGGGTCGGGGCTGCGTGACAGCGCCCACAGCGCGTCGATGGCATCGTCACGCGGTTGCTCGTCGCGCCACCACCCGAGCCGGGCCAGGACGTCACCGGAGGTGTCATCGGTGAGCCCGAGCCGCGCGATGGACACCGCGCCTCGCCGCCGCTCGCTGCTCACGGCCGCAGACGTTAGTGGCCGAGCAGCGGCAGTACCGGCCGATCCCCCGCGGCGAGCTCCGCCAGCGACGGGGTCGGCGATCCGCACAGCGCCACGAAGCGCCCCGCCACCGGACGCCACGCCTCGTCGACGTCGGCGTGCACCTCGTCGAGCCGCTCCCGCTGCAGCGACCCCGGCGGCATCGTCGCCGCCGCCTCGGGGTCACCGCGCGCCCACTGCAGCACCACGTCGGGGCTGGTCTCGATGTGGAACTGCAACCCGTAGGCGCAGGGACCGACCCGGAACGCCTGGTTCTCGTGGCGCGGGGAGGAGGCCAGCAGCAGGGTCCCCGACGCCAGCCGGTGGATCTCGTCGTGGTGGAACTGGATGACGTCCGGGGTCAGCGGCAGCTCGCCGAACAGCGGATCGTGGCCGGAGGCGTCACGCCGGGCGACGAGCCGGGGGCCCGCCTCCGGGCCCTGCGGGCTACGGCGGGCGTGCCCGCCGGTGGCGACGGCGAGCAGTTGTGCGCCGAGGCAGATCGCCAGCAGCGGCACCCGGCGGGAGACGGCCTCGGCCAGCAGCCGTCGCACGTCGGCCAGCCACGGGTGCTCGGCGAGGTCGTGGGCGCCCATCTCGCCGCCGAGGCACACCACGCCGTCGAACCCGTCGAGGGTGTCCGGCACACCGTCGACGGCCGGCCGCCGGACGTCGAGCTCGGCACCGGCCTCGGCCAGCCACTCCCCGAGCCGTTCGGGCGGGTCGATCTCGGACGGTTGCAGTACGAGCAGTCGAACAGCCACGCCCGCGAGGCTACCCGTCGCCGCGGGCCACGAATTCGATCTCCACGGCATCGTGGACGGGGCACCGCGTCACGCGCCCTCGGTGACGATGCCGATCGGTGTCAGAGCACGGGCAGGTAGGTGCGCAGCTCGTAGGGGGTGACGTTGCGCCGGTAGTTGTCCCACTCGCTGCGCTTGTTGCGCAGGAAGAAGTCGAAGACATGCTCGCCGAGTGCCTCGGCGACCAGCTCGGAGTTCTCCATCTCCGTCAGCGCCTCGGCGAGGTTCTGCGGCAGCGCGGCGTACCCGGCGGCGCGGCGCTCGCGCTCGGACAGCGACCACACGTCGTCCTCGGCGGGTGCGGGCAGCTCGTAGCCTTCCCGCACGCCCCGCAGGCCGGCGGCGAGGATCACCGCGAACGCCAGGTAGGGATTGCACGCGGTGTCCGGGTTACGGATCTCGACGCGGCGGCTCGACGCCTTGCCCGGTGAGTACATCGGCACCCGGACCAGCGCCGAGCGGTTCGCGTGACCCCAGCACACCGCGGTCGGGGCCTCCCCGCCGGTGATCAGCCGCTTGTAGGAGTTGACCCACTGGTTGGTCACGGCACTCATCTCGCGGGCGTGGGCGAGCACGCCCGCCACGAACGCCTTGCCGGTGTCGGACAGCTCGTAGGGGTCGCCCTCGTCGTGGAAGGCGTTGCCGTCACCCTCGAACAGGCTCATGTGGGTGTGCATCGCCGAACCCGGCTGCGCGGTGAACGGCTTGGGCATGAACGAGGCCCGCGCACCCTGGGTGAGGGCGACCTCCTTCACGACGTAGCGGAAGGTCATGATGTTGTCCGCCATGGTCAGCGCGTCGGCGTAGCGCAGGTCGATCTCCTGCATGCCGGGTGCATCCTCGTGATGGCTGAACTCCACCGAGATGCCCATCTGCTCGAGCGCCTCGATGGCGTGACGCCGGAAGTGCGGCGCCGCGTCGTGGCTCGCCTGGTCGAAGTAGCCTCCGTTGTCCGCGGGTACGGGCTCGGAGCCGTCGGCGGGCAGGTCACGCAGCAGGTAGAACTCGATCTCGGGATGCACGTAGCAGGTGAACCCCGCCTCCCCCGCCTTCGACAGCCCGCGGCGCAGCACGTGACGCGGATCGGCCCACGACGGCGAGCCGTCCGGCATCGCGATGTCGCAGAACATCCGGGCCGAGTAGTGGTCGCCTTCCGGGGTCTCCCAGGGCAGTACCTGGAACGTCGCCGGGTCGGGTTTGGCCACCATGTCCGACTCGTAGGCGCGGGCGAACCCCTCGATGGCCGAGCCGTCGAAACCGATCCCCTCCGCGAAGGCACCCTCCAGCTCGGCCGGTGCGATGGCGACGGACTTGAGGTACCCGAGCACGTCGGTGAACCACAGCCGGACGAACCGGATGTCGCGCTCCTCGAGCGTGCGCAGCACGAACTCCTGCTGGCGATCCATACCACGCACCCTAGGCACGTTGCGTTACGGGGATGTTTCCGCAACGCCCGGACCGCGCTCGATACGGGCGGTTACGCGGGGTGCCACCGGCCCACTAGCATCCGCCCATGATCCGTCGGCAGGCGCTCGCGCTGCTCCTGGCCCTGCTCACCCTGGCCGCGGTCCCGGCATGCTCCGGCGGCGGTCCGGAGCTGCCCGACGGTGGCCAGCTGCTCTCCGACGCCGCGGAGACGATGCGAGGGGTGAACACCGCCCGGTTCGCGCTCGACGTGCAGGGCACCGTCAACGGCATCGACCTGAACGGCGCACAGGGCCAGTTGACCCGTCAGGGTGCGGCGACCGGAACGGTCACCCTCGACCAGGCCGGGCAACTCGCCGAGCTGAGGTTCGTGCTCACCGGCGACACCCTCTACCTGCAGGGCCCCACCGGCGGATTCCGGGAGCTGCCCGCCTCGCTCGCCAGCAGCGTCTACGACCCGTCGACGATCCTCGACGCCAGGCGCGGGGTGCCCGCACTGTTCGGTGGCGCCACCGACGCGGTCACCGAGGCCCGGGAGGAGGTCGACGGCGTCGACACCTACCGGGTCCGCGCGACGTTCCCCGCCGAGGTGCTGGGCAGGCTGGTGCCCGGCACGATTCGCGATACCAGCGGGCAGGTGTGGATCGGAGCGCAGCAGCCCTACCTGGTGCAGGGGCGCTTCCCGCTGCCCGACGGCACGGCCACCGTGCGGCTCTCGGAGTTCGACGCCCCCGTCGACATCGCGCCGCCGTCCTGACACCGATGGCCACCAGCGTGCCGGCGAGCCGCCGCCGGCTGGCCCTCGGAGCGGGCGGCGGCGTCGTGCTGCTGGCCGCGATCGACGCCTACGTCGTCGTCAGCGTGCTGGTCGAGATCGTGCGCGACCTGCAGATCCCGCTGAACCGGCTGGAGCGGGCCACCCCCATCGTCACCGGGTTCCTGTTCGGGTACGTGGCCGCGATGCCGCTGCTCGGGCAGGCGTCCGACCGGTTCGGCCGCCGGGCACTGCTGCAGGCCTGCCTGGTCGCCTTCGCCGCCGGCTCCGCGCTCACCGCGCTGGCGCCGCAGCTGCCGGTGCTGGTCGCGGGGCGGGTGCTGCAGGGCATCGCGGGCGGCGCGCTGCTGCCGGTGTCGATGGCGCTGGCCGCCGACCTGTGGCCGGGCCGCGGGCGTCCGGCGGCACTCGGCGCGCTCGGTGCGGCACAGGAGCTGGGCAGCGTGCTCGGACCGCTCTACGGCGTCGCGGTCGCCGCGCTGGTCGGCTGGCGCGGGCTGTTCTGGGTCAACGTCGGCCTCGCGCTCGCGGCCATGGTCGCGCTGCACCTCGCGCTGCCCGCCTCCCCGGCGCGGCGGTCCCGTGTCCCGCTCGACCTGGTCGGCGGCGGCCTGCTCGCGGCGGCGCTCGGCCTGCTCGTGATCGGACTCTACAACCCGGAGCCCGCCCAGGCCGTGCTGCCCCCCTGGGGATGGCCCGCGCTGGCGGGCACGGCCGTGCTGGGGGTGGCGTTCGTGGTATGGGAACGACGCTCGCCGGTGCGGCTACTCGATCCCGACGGCGTCGCGGCGCGGCCGTTGGGCGCCGCGCTCGGGGTCAGCCTCGCCGCCGGGGCGGCGCTGATGGTGACGCTGGTCGACGTGGTGCTCTACGGGCAGACGGTGCTCGATCGGGACAGCGCCGGTGCGACGATGCTGCTGCTCCGGTTCCTCGTCGCGCTGCCGGTGGGCGCCGTGGTGGGTGGGCTGCTTGCCGGGCGGGTCGGCGAGCGCCCGGTCGCGGTGGCCGGGATGGTGCTCGCGGCCGGGGGCTACCTGCTGGTGGCGGGGTGGCCCGCGGACGTGCTCGCCGCTGACCACTTCGGCGTGCTGCCCCGGCTCGGCACCGATCTGGCCGTCGCCGGTCTCGGGCTCGGCCTGGTGATCGCGCCGCTGTCGGCGGCCGCGCTGCGAGCCGTCCCCGCCGACCGGCACGGCGTCGCGTCGGCTGCCGTCGTCGTCGCCCGGATGGGCGGGATGCTCGTCGGGGTCGCCGCGCTGTCGGCGTGGGGACTGCACCGGTTCCGCACGCTGACCGCCGACCTCGCCACACCACTGCCGTTCGGCGTGCCCGCCGAGACCTACCAGCGGCTGCTGGCCGACTACCAGCTCGCGGTCGAAGCGGCGCTGCGCACCCAGTACCGGGAGATCTTCGTGCTGACCGCCGCGGTGTGCCTGCTCGGCGCCGCCGGGTCGCTGCTGTTGGGACGTCAGGGCGCGCAGCGCGTCCCCTCCGGCGGCAGCGTGCCGTCCACCAGGTAGGCGGTGACCGCGTTGTCGATGCACGCCACCCCCTGCAGCGCGACGGTGTGCTGGTTGCCCTCGAAGGTGAGCAACCGGCCGCCCAGCGCCCGGGCGAGCTCCTCCCCGGCCTCGTACGGCGTGGCGGGGTCGCCGGTGGTGGAGACCACGAGGACCGGCGGAAGGCCCTCGACGTACTGCAGGCCGGGCTCGTCGGTCGGCGGAACCGGCCAGAAGGCGCAGGCATCGCGGGCTGCCGACGGTTGGTTGCCGTCGTCGAGGAACGGCGCCGCCGCCCGGTAGCGGCGATCGGCCTCGCGGACCTCGGCCCGGTCGGTGACCGGCTGGTCGTCGACGCACCGGATCGCGGTGAAGGCATCCTCGCTGCCCGAGTAACCCGCCGGGCTGCGCTGGTAGTACATGTCGGCCAACGCGAGCAGCGTGCTGCCGTCACCGCGCTCGAGCGCCGCCAGGCCCTGGCTGAGAAGGGGCCAGAGCTGGTCGGAGTAGAGCCCCTGGATCGTTGCGGTCACCGCGTCCGAGTAGGACAGTCTCCGGTTGCCCACGGGCAGGGGGCGCTGCGCCAGTGGCGCGATGAGCTCCTGGAACTCGCGCTCGGTTGCGGGCACCGGCCCGTCGGTCCAGCACCCGGGTCGCGGCAGGCACCGGTCGACGAACGCGTCGAACGACCCCTGGAAGCCGCCGGCCTGGTTGACCAGGCTCTCCACCAGCGGTTCGTCCGGATCCATCGCGCCGTCGAGCACCATCGCGCGGACGTTGCGGGGAAACTGCTCGGCGTACTCGGTGCCGATGCGAGTGCCGTAGGAGAAGCCGAGGTAGGTCAGCTTCTCGTCACCGAGCACCGCGCGTAGCACGTCCATGTCGCGCGCCACGTCCCGGCTCCCGACGTTGGCGAGCACCTCCTCGCCGACTCTCCGGGCGCACAGCTGCGCGTAGGCACGCTCCTCCGCCTCGGTCTGCGCGACCCCGGCGGGTGAGGTGTCCAGGTCGGTGTCGAGCCGCTCGGCGTCCTGCTCCGCCGTGGTGCGGCACTCGATCTTCGGCTCGCTCGCGCCGACCCCTCGCGGGTCGAACCCCACCAGGTCGAACCGCCTGCCCAGCTCGGTGTCCGCAACGGCACCCGCCAGTGACGCGGCGCTGACCATCCCTGACGCGCCGGGCCCGCCCGGGTTGACCAGCAGCGAGCCGATGCGGGCCGCGGGGTCCCCGGCGGGGCGCCGCAGCAGGGCAACGCTCGCGGTGCGCCCGTCGGGTCGGGAGTAGTCCAGCGGCACCCGCACCCGGGCGCACTGCAGCCCCGGCGCGGCGAAGACCTGCCCGGCCAGCGGAGTGGTGGCGAAGTCCGCGCAGCCACCCCAGCTGACCTGCTGGCCGTAGAAGCGCTCCAGGCCGGCGGGCACGCGCCCGGAGACGGCGGCAGGGTCCTGCTCGGGCGCGGTGCAGCCGGCGAGGGCGAGCAGCGCGGCGAGCGGCAGCACCAGCACGGTACGGGAGTGACGCAACAGACGGGGCACGCGTGAGATCGTGCCACCCGACCGCGACGGCCGTACGCGATGATGGGCCCATGCCGCAGATCCGACTGGCCATGGCCCAGGTGGACGCCTGCGTGGGCGACCTCGATGGCAACGCCGAGCTGGTCGCCGCGCGCTGCCGGGACGCCGCCGCAGCGGGCGCGCAGCTGGCGATATTCCCCGAGATGGTGCTCACCGGCTACCCCGTCGAGGACCTCGCGCTGCGCGAGTCGTTCGCCGCAGCCTCGGTCCGGGCGATGCAGGCGCTCGCGTCCCGGCTCGCCGACGAGGGGTGCGCGGAGCTCGTCGCGGTGGTCGGTTACCTGGACCGCGACGCGGCCGGGCCCCGCAACGCCGTCGCGGCGCTGCACCGGGGGCAGGTCGTGGCGAGGCAGTTCAAGCACCACCTGCCCAACTACGGAGTCTTCGACGAGCGCCGCTACTTCACGCCGGGCTCGACGCTCGACGTGCTGGCGCTGCACGGCGTGACGGTCGGTGTGGTGATCTGCGAGGACATCTGGCAGGACGGCGGTCCGGTCGCCGCGCTCGCCCACGCCGGGGTCGACCTGCTCGTGTCGCCCAACGCCTCGCCGTACGAGCGCAACAAGGACGACGTGCGCCTCGAACTGGTGTCACGGCGCGCGGTCGAGGCGGGTGCCCCGCTGGCCTACGCCAACCTCGTCGGCGCGCAGGACGAGCTGGTCTTCGACGGCGACTCCATGGTGGTCGGCGCGGGCGGGGAGCTGCTGGTGCGAGCCTCGCAGTTCACCGAGCGGCTCGTGCTGGCCGACCTGGACCTGCCCGGTGGGGCCGCGGGCGCCGAGGGCGAGTTCGCCGGCCTCGACGTGCGGCGGGTCGTACTCACCGAGCAGGCGCCGCCTGCCCTACCGCCGGTGCCCGCACCGGAGCAGGCGCAGCGCCTCTGCGACGAGGCCGAGGTCTGGGGCGCGCTGGTCACGGGGCTACGCGACTACGCGCGCAAGAACGGGTTCGCCTCGGTGGTGCTCGGGCTGTCCGGTGGCATCGACTCCGCGGTGTGCGCCGCGCTGGCCGTC
>WHSY01000639.1 GCA_009379815.1 Pseudonocardiaceae bacterium | reverse complement strand
CACCACGGACACCGGCTGGGACCATGACCGCGACGATCCCGCCGTCACGAGGGCCGACACCGACTACCTGCTCGGCGAGGCCAACCGGTGGCTGCGCCGGCCGCTGGCGTGGGACGATGTCGTCGGCCGCTACGCGGGCCTGCGCCCCCTGGTCTCCGGCAAGGGCGCCACCACCGCGGCGCTGTCTCGCGATCACCTGGTGCACGAGGACCCGCCCGGGCTGGTCACCGTGGTGGGCGGCAAGTACACGACGTACCGGCTGATGGCCAGGGACGCGGTCGACGCGGCCACGGCGCGTCGCGGCGAGCGGCCGCCGCCGTCGTGCACCGACCACCTGCCGGTGGTGGGCGCCGACGGGGTGCGGGCGCTGTACCACGGAACGCCGCGGCTGGCCGCGGAGTCCGGGCTCGACGAGCGATGGATCGGCCACCTGCTCGGCAGGTACGGCACCCGCACCACGGAGCTGCTCGACCTGATTGCCGATGACCCGGCGCTCGGCCGTGCCGTGCCGGGGGCGCCCGGTTACCTC
>WHSY01000638.1 GCA_009379815.1 Pseudonocardiaceae bacterium | reverse complement strand
CAGTTCGTGGTCACCGGTCTGGTAGGCGCCGGAGGCGCTGTAGTCCTGGGGCACCTGGGCCAGCAGCGTGGCCACCGCGGCGGTGCGGTCCGCGGGGGACAGGGCGAGCGTGGCCTCGTCCACCGGCGCCGTCTCGACCGGCGCGGGCGGCGCCAGCCCCGGAAAGGTCGGATCCTCCGGTGTCAGCCGCGCGAGGGTGAATGCCTCATCAGCGGCCCGAGCCACCTCCACCGGGTCGTCGCTGCTGACGTTCACCACCCCCGCCCGGCCGCCCGGCAGGACGACGCGCACCGCCGCCGACACGTGCTCGGTCCACACATGCTGGTGCACCTCAGAGTTGGCGAAGCGGGTCAGTCCCTCCGCGGTGCGCTGGACGACCACCTCCACGGCCTCGGGGGCGGGACCGCCGGCGCCGGCGGCACGGCCCACCAGTTCCAGGGCGGGGGCGGCGAGCCGGGCCATGCCCTCCGCCCCCAGGGGACGCCTCCCGTCCGGCATCGCCGTGCTCGGCCTCCTCCCCGTTTCCTGCC
>WHSY01000637.1:283-530 GCA_009379815.1 Pseudonocardiaceae bacterium | reverse complement strand
ATTGGGTGAGGTGACTCCTCCAGTCCTTCATGACCAGTCTCCATTTCTCCTACCAGCGTCGTTGCCCGACGGGGAGAGTGCCTCCGTCTGGGTGATGCCTTCGCGCAGTGCCCGCTTGAGCACCTTCCCGGTCGCACTAACCGGCAATTCGTCGGCGAAAACCACATGCTTGGGCACTTTGAAGTGGGCGATCCGTTCCCGTACGAACTCGACCAACTCGTCGGCCTGCACTGTGGCGCCGTCCTTG
>WHSY01000637.1:0-273 GCA_009379815.1 Pseudonocardiaceae bacterium | reverse complement strand
GACGGCGCATTGCTGCACGGCGGGATGCTCGTGAAGGACGTTCTCGATTTCCACCGGGTAGATGTTGAGCCCACCTGAAATGATCATGTCTTTCTTGCGGTCGACGATGGTCAGGAACCCGTCGTCGTCAAGGTGTCCCATGTCGCCGGTGTGCACCCAGCCGTCGACGATGGTTTTCGCGGTTTCGTCCGGGTTCTTCCAGTAGCCGGCCGCATTGTGGGCCCGCACGGCGATCTCGCCGATGTCCCCCGTGGATACGTCCGCGCCGTTCTC
>WHSY01000636.1 GCA_009379815.1 Pseudonocardiaceae bacterium | reverse complement strand
GGACCTCGCCATCGCGCTGGCCACCCGGCCGCGGCTCCTGCTGCTGGACGAGCCCATGGCGGGCATGGGACCAACAGAAACCTGGGAGACCGTCGAGCTGATCCGGGAGCTGAGCCGGGACCTGACCATCCTCCTCATCGAGCACAAGATCGAGGTGGTGCTGGGCATGGCTGACCGGATCACCGTGCTGCACTACGGCAAGAAGCTCGTCGAGGGGACACCGGAGGAGGTCCGCGGGCACCCCGAGGTGCAAGAGGTCTATCTCGCTGGCGCGCTATGAGGGTTGGACACGGGCATGGGAGATAGCACACCGGAGCGGGCCCTGCTGCGGCTCGCGGACGTGCACGCGTTCTACGGCCTTGCGCACATCCTGCACGGGGTCTCCCTCGAGCTGCGCCGCGGCGAGCTCACCGCGCTGCTCGGGCGCAACGGCGCGGGGAAGACCACCACGCTCCGGTCGATCATGGGCTTGGCGCGGGTGGGCCAGGGGGAGATCGGTTTCGACCACTCGGTGCTGAACGGCCGGCCCA
>WHSY01000635.1 GCA_009379815.1 Pseudonocardiaceae bacterium | reverse complement strand
AGGGGTGATGGGCCCGGTGGGCAGTCGCCGTGGCCGTTCTTGAACTGCTGCTCGACCAAACAAAGGAGCCGAGATCCAGACCTATGGTCAGGAGCTCTCCCTGCGGAAGTGGTAGGCGGGTTTGGAGAGGGTGGGTACGACGAGGACTCTGGCCGGACTTCCGAAGATCGTAGGCACATTCGGGCTTGATCGATAACATTTGTGCTGGTGGGTGTGCTGCGCCGGTGTCGGGAACCGGAAATCGTGTAGGCACACGACTGCTGGCGTGTCGTTGGACATGAGCTGGCGTTATGGTGTGTTCTTGTAGTCATGTACCTTCGGGAGTCGAAGCGTAGCAACAAGGACGGCTCGGTGGTGCGGTATCTGCAGTTGGCGCACAACGAGCGGCATCCGGACACCGGTGTGCCCAGGGCGCGGGTCATCCATAGCTTCGGCCGGGCGGAGCAGGTTGACCGGGCCGCGTTGGAGCGGTTGGTGAAGTCGATCTCGCGGTTTCTGGACCCGGCGGAGGCGATCGCGGCCGCACAGACC
>WHSY01000634.1 GCA_009379815.1 Pseudonocardiaceae bacterium | reverse complement strand
CGGCGCGAGTAGCCGTACTGGCATGTTGACGACTTGGGCGAGCAACCGGCTCGTCAGGCTCCCGAAGAGGTAGACGCCGATGCCGGCAAGGATCATGAGCCACCCGAACTCGTAGACGAGGGTGCTGTTGCCCCTGAAGAGGCTTGGCCCTGGCTGCAGCCCGTGCAGGATCAGCGCGCCGCCGATGATCGCTGCCGGCGCGGATCCTGGCACACCCAAACCTACGAGCGGAATCATGGACGCGGGGGCACATGCGCTGTTGGCGGCCTCCGACGCCGCCACGCCTTCCACGGCACCCTTCCCGAACTTTTTCTTGTCGCGGCTCCATCGCACCGCCTCCGCGTACGAGACCAGCGCGGCGACGGGGGAGCCGGCGCCGGGCAGCAGGCCGATGACGGTGCCGATGACGGAGGAACGGAGCAGCAGTATCGGCCGCCTCAGCACCGTGCGCACGGTGCTGAGAACGGCACCCGGCTGGCGCTCGTAGCTGGCGACGGTTGCGTGCTGGTGGCGGCCGGTCACCATCGATAT
>WHSY01000633.1 GCA_009379815.1 Pseudonocardiaceae bacterium | reverse complement strand
GATCAAGGAGAGTCTCGAGGAGGTCGACGAGATCACCCGCTGGCTCGCCGCCATGGTGCGGTGGTTGCAGGAGCGTTGCGGCGAGCTCACCGACGCCCGCGACGCGCTCACCGGTGAACGCGACCGGCTGCTCGCCGACGACTGACAGTGACACCGGCCCCTCAGCCGGAGGCCCGCGGCCCGGCGGCTACCTCTTCGTGTCCTCCTGCTGGAGCGCCCGCGAGATGTCCGACGCGCACCGCGCCGTCAACTGCCCCGCCTGGTCGAGGCGGTCACCCAGCCGCGGGCTGGGCGCGGACACGTTCATCGCCGCGATGATCCTGCCGCGCACGTCTCGCACCGGGGCGGAGCAGCCCACCACGCCGACCTCGAACTCCTCCCTGACCAGCGCGTAGCCACGCCGCCTGACCAGCGCGAGCTCGTTGACCAGCTCGTCGACGGTGCGCACCCGCGGGCGTTCACCTGAGGTCGACAGGTCCGTGTCGTCGAACCAGCGCCTGATGACGTCGGGCTCCCAGTCGCAGAGCAGGG
>WHSY01000632.1 GCA_009379815.1 Pseudonocardiaceae bacterium | reverse complement strand
CTTCACCGGTGTCGTCGCCGACCGCGGCCCGATCGACACGCCCGCGCCCGCCGCCTACCAGCCGTACCGGCTGCGGGTGAAGCTGTCCTACCGCGGCGGCAGCTTCACCAGCCTCGTGATGGAGGTGTCCCCCGAGGAGGTCGGCGCCCTCGACGAGACCGAAGCCATCACCTCGCAAGAGGCCGCCGGCTGGTGCGAGGCGCTCGGCCTGCCGGCGCCCGCAGCCGTGCCGACCCTGCCGCTGGCGCACCAGATCGCCCAGAAGCTGCACGCGTGCACCGCGCCGGACTCGGCGCCTGGGTCAACGATCGCGTCCACGACCTGGTGGACTTGCAGATCGCGATGGACGGCTACGCCGGTGACTACCCCGACATCAAGGCCGCCGCCGTCAGGCTGTTCTCCTACCGCAACGGCCACCGCTGGCCGCCGCCGATCACCGCCCGCCACGGGTGGGCCGACCGCTACCTCCAGGAAGCGGCCGGGCTGGAGGTCGTCGCTGACCTCGACGCGGCGATCGCCTGGACCAACGACC
>WHSY01000631.1 GCA_009379815.1 Pseudonocardiaceae bacterium | reverse complement strand
GCGCGTTCTTCGTCGAGCAGCGTGACATCGGCCGGCTCGTGGTGCTGGCCGATGTCGCCGGCGAGGTCGGCCTCGACGTCGACGCCTTCCGCAGCGCGCTCGAGTCGGGCCGTTACGCTGAGGCGCACCAGCAAGCGTTGCGGCGTGCCGCGCAGCTCGACATCAGGGCCGTGCCGACCTTCCTCGTCGGCGACAAGCGGGTGGAGGGCATGCCTTCGCCCGAGCGGTTGCAGCAGCTGCTCGATCAGGACCCGCCCGGCTGAACGAGCCCTCCCCGCAGCGCAGCGTCCTCCGGCCGGGGCGGGCGACCTAGCTCTCGATGAGCCGACGGGTGAGCGCGGGCGCCGACAGGGCGTCGCCCGCGGCCACGGTCCGCACGGCGTCGAGCAGGCTCGTCGCGGGGACATCTTGTCGTGGCGGTGCGACCGTGCCCGGTCCAGGGGGAGACGGTAGCCGCTCGCGGCGGCCGAGACGGCTGCGCTAGGCTGGTCTCGCGCTCGTGAGGGCGTGATCGGGACGTGGCGCAGTTTGG
>WHSY01000630.1:300-532 GCA_009379815.1 Pseudonocardiaceae bacterium | reverse complement strand
TGAAGTTCGCGGCGTCGTCGACGTCGTCGCCTATGCGTACCGGTCACCTCCTCTAGTGAATCCAGGGTGAACCCGGCACCCGTGAGGATGTTCCGTATCCGGTCAGGGTCGGCGAGTCCCAACGGGCCGGGTTGTCCGGGGGCGACCCCTTCGGGCATACCTACATGTTGGGCTGCGGCCACACCCGCCACCATGATCCATTCGGCCCGATCGATCCCCATGGGGGCGACGA
>WHSY01000630.1:0-290 GCA_009379815.1 Pseudonocardiaceae bacterium | reverse complement strand
CGGCGGCCGCTCTCCGGCGAGCCACCTCCAGCATCGGGGCCGAGACGTCGACCCCCAAGGCGGCGCCACCGGGCTCAACCCTTCTCGCCACCTCGATGGTGGTGACGCCGTTGCCACAACCGACGTCGAGCACCCGCTCGCCGGGCTGGAGGACGACCCTCTCGAGCATGACCTCCCCGAACGCGGAGTTGATGGTGTCGTAGCGTTCGGCCTCGGCTGCCCATTGCGGTCCGTCGTCCTCGTTCCATCGCCGGATCCAATCTTCGTTGGCTCGTGTCATGGTCTTCTCC
>WHSY01000062.1 GCA_009379815.1 Pseudonocardiaceae bacterium | reverse complement strand
TCCCCTGACCAGCGACTATCACCACCAGTAGAACGATCTAGCCCTGTAGTACTAGCGCGCGGCCGCCAGCCGGCGTTCCGTTCGCTCGATCGCAGACTCGATCGCCGGCCTCGCCCGCGTCATCGCCCGGCCCACGATCGAATCCGACCCGTAGCGACTCAGAATCTCCGCCAGGCGATCCGAGTAGCTCACCGCTTCACCCCGCGGGCCCGTCGTCATGTCCGCCATCCACAGCGCTTCCGACACCGCGCTCTCCTCGCGCGGCCACTTGGCCAGCTCGTCCGCACGACCGCGCTCCTCAGCCTCGAACATCGCCGCCGAGTGATGCGCCACCAGCGCGCAGAGTCGGCCGGGGTAGCCCTCGGACGCCAGATACCGGGCCCCGGTCCAGGGGGTGAAATGCATTCCGAGCCAGCGTCGGGGCGTACCCAAGGTCATGCCACCATGCTGCAGCCACGAGCAGCCCGGTCTCCTCTGCCGGGACGGCGGGTACCAGCTCGTCCGCACGAGTACCGACCACCTGCGTGTGCCGCCACCGGTCACCCAACGGCTCCAACAGCTGCTCAGCCAGCATCCTGGCATCCGCTCGGTTCGGCAGCATCACGGCCGCCAGCGTAGGCGGCAGTAGTACCGGGAAATCGGCGCCGACGGGAGTCGAGATGCCCAACCCAAGGTCGTGCGGATAGGCCCGTTGACGCCGTGTACGGCCAGCGTTCCTTCGCGTATTGAGGAGTGGCTTCCGCTTGAGCTGACCACTCGACGACGCTGAGGGCGCTCTTTATGCTGACTATAGAACGGATATCGTCAGTCAGTCGGGAGCTGGATAGTGGGGCAAACCAAGCCGTCGCGCATCCTGGACGCGGCCGACGCACTGCTCGTCAGCTTCGGTTATCGCAAGGTCACCGTGGACGAGGTCGCGCGTCGAGCTGGCGTCGGCAAGGGCACGGTGTATCTCTACTGGCCGAGCAAGCTGGAACTGTTCGCGGCTGTGCTCACCCGCGAAGCAGCCAAGCTGCTGGCCGAGCAGCTCGCCGCGCTGCGAGCCGATCCGGCCGAGGCCCGATTGCATCGCGCCTGGCGCCGCTCGTTCATCGAGGTCATGCACAGACCCTTGGCCAGAGCGCTCTATACCAGAGACTCCGAGGTTCTCGGCGAACTGCTGACCACGAACAAGATCGGGTTGCAGTTCGCCGCCGGCAAATCGGCAACGACGGCCCGCCATCTGTCCGTGCTGTACAAGCACGGCCTGCTGTCCGACAACCCGGCAGCTGACCCGGTGCTGTCGTATCGCCTGTCCGCCGCGGTCACCGGTTCCTTCCTACTCGAAGGCATGCCCGGCGCAGCCGATATCGACCTGACAGACAAGGCCGACGCCCTGGCAACCACGCTCCGCCGGGCCTTCGAACCCACCACCGAGCCGACGCCGACGATGCTGCACAGCGCCGCCGCCGACCTGACCGAGCTCTACCAGCAGTGGCTCGCGGACCTCACCACTGCACTTCCCGGCGAGCACACATGACCACCACGATCAACGCGCGAGTAAAGGAACACGCAGCATGGCGCCAATAAAGGTTCAGCTCGCAGAGGCGATGGAAACATCGCTGATCACCCTGTACGGAAAGGCACTCGACGCCGGGCAGAATCCGACGATCCTCGGCGACACCATGGCCGCCAACGCTGTCGAGAAGATCGACTACGACTTTACACGACTGAAGGTGGCAACGACGCACGCCGCCAACTCTGCCGCGCGTGCGACCTCAAGCGCCACGCGCACATCTGGGGAGTGATGGGCTTTTCCACGGAGTTCTGGAAGCAGGAGGTCTGGCGGGCGCTGGAGTTCGACTCGATGGAGTCGTTCCTGACCGGGTTCCTGGAGCCCTACTTCACCGCCATGGATCCCAACGACCTGCTGACAATGGCGTGGAAGTGGCAGCGCGGCGACGTCACCCGACACACCGGCGGCGATCTGGCCGCGGCGCTCGGCCGCATCACCGCGAAGACCTCCGTCATGCCGATCAACGAGGACATGTTCTTCCCGGTGCGCGACTGCCAGGCCGAGCAGAAGCTGGTCCAGGGCAGCCAGCTGCGCGTCGTCGAGGACATCGGCGGGCACCTCGGCCTGTTCGGCATTTCCCCGACGTACATGCCGCAGATCGACCAGCACCTCGGCAACCTGCTTGCCGCCCAGGGCTGACCGTGCACCCGGGCGGCACTCACCTCTTCCCTCGATTCGGTGAACCGCGGAACCGCGCGCCGATGAGATCCGAACGACGGGTGTAGAAGACCACGACTGGGTCCGGGGCACCTGAGCCCAGGGACAGGGAGCCGCCCTATGCAGCAGTTCTATTGAAGGGACGACGCAGGAGCCGAATGCGACGCGGAGTTCACCGCCACCAGCAAGGCGGATCTGATGCGTCAGATCCGCGAGCACGTGGTGCGAGATCATGGGGTCGAGAATCCGAGGCAGACGGTTCTCGATTACATCGCGTCGACCGCACGAGCAGCATGAGGCTCCACTCGGCTCGGTGAGCCGAGACGGAACACCGCGTCGCCGGCGTCCGGCGGCGCGCAGGTGACCGGAGGCTGGAGCGGTTCTTCCGGCTCGTGCGCGGCGCGCCTGCCGACGCCGGCGACGACGGTGCCGGAAAGCAGGT
The DNA here is from genome assembly GCA_009379815.1 of Pseudonocardiaceae bacterium. Taxonomy (GTDB): domain Bacteria; phylum Actinomycetota; class Actinomycetes; order Mycobacteriales; family Pseudonocardiaceae; genus WHSY01. Next base: position 26,587 of record WHSY01000062.1, on the reverse strand, counting down.
CAGCGTCGCCCGGCTACCAGACGTCGCCGCTTCGCCAGTCGCACGCCAGATCCCCATGCGGCGTCAACGCCGCGCTCACCGGCAGCACGTAGACGCCGCCCTCGTCCGCCTCGGTGCGCTCGAGCCCGCCGGGCGCGATCACCGAGACGGTGCCGGTCCACGCCCGCCAGCCGCGCGCAGCGTAGAAGTGCGCGGCCTCGCCGGTGGCGCTCAACGCTCCGAGCTCGTACGCCCCGCGGATCACCCGCTCCAGTGCGTGCATCAGGTCCGCACCGTGCCCGCGTCGGCGCCGGTCCACGCGCACGGCGACACCCTCGACGTAGCCGGTTCGTAGTGCCCGACCGCCGTGCAGCAGCCGCCGCATCACCACCGAGCCGTGCCCGATCAGCTCCCGACCCTCCCAGGCGAGGACGTGCATGCCGCCGAGCGCGTGCTCATGGTCGTCTTCGGTGAATTCCCCGACGAAGGCGTCGTCGAGCAGCACACGAATCGCCTGGAGTCCGCGGGGGCTCAGTTCGGCGGTGTGGGCGGTCCGTAGCTCAGCCATGCGGGCGATCCTCGCAGCTCCGGGCTGGGTCGGGTCGGATCCGCCGTCGGCGGTCGTGACCCCCATGGGGATCCGGAACGGGTCCGGCCTCGCAACCGGGCGTGATCGTGTCCGATTGCGGACAGAACCTGACCGCGATCCCGCTTACCGTGCAGCCATGGAAGCCACGCGCATCGATATCGACTGGAACGCCCAGCTGCTCGACCAGCTCGAGTGGCACTGGCGGCACCAGCTGCGGCCGCGTCTCGAGAGGCTGCGCGATGAGGAGTACTTCTGGGAGCCTACCGACGGCTGCTGGAACGTCCGGCGGCGCGGTGAGAGCCGTGCACCGATCGCCGCGGGGTCAGGGGACTTCACCATCGACTTCGCGATCCCGGAACCCGATCCGTCGCCGGTGACCACCATCGCCTGGCGGCTCGGGCACGTCATCGTCGGGGTTCTCGGGATGCGCAACGCCAGCCATTTCGGTGGGTCGCCGGTGGATTACCAGAGCTTCACCTATGCCGGGACGGCCGCCGTGGCGCTCGCGCAGCTCGACGACGGCTACGCGACGTGGACCGACGGCGTCCGCCGCCTCGGGCAGGAGGGACTGGTTAGGCCGTGCGGTGCGGCCGAGGGGCCGTTCTCCGAGTACCCGATGGCTGCCCTGGTGCTGCACATCCACCGCGAGATCATCCACCACGGCGTAGAGGTCGCGCTGCTGCGCGACCTCTACGCGTACCGCGCAGCCGGGTGATCGTCGGTGGCGGGGCAACGCGCCTGCTCCTCGTCGTAGCCGTGGATCCACGCGAGGGCATCGGGTAGGTCTGCCAGCGCGCGATCGCGGCGGTCGGCGTCCGGCCCGTCCGGCAGGTGCAGGGTGTCCGAGGCGGCCCACGAGGCGCGCTGCACCAGCCGGGTGCGGGCGCGCCGCTGTGACTGATAGCGGGCGAGCCCCTCGTCGAGCCGGCCGGCCCCAGCCGCGGTCACACAAGCGGCGAGCGCGATCGCGTCCTCGATCGTCTGGTTGGCACCCTGACCGTGGTGCGGCAGCATCGCGTGCGCGGCGTCGCCCAGCAGTACCGACCCGCCCCTGCTCCAGTGTCGCAGCGGTGGGCGCGCGAACAGTCCCCAGCGGGGACTCATCGGCACGGCGCCGAGCATCTCGGTGACCGCGGGATGCCACCCGTCGAACGCGGCGAGGTGTTCTCCGGGCTCGGCCCGGCCCATCCAGCTGTCGTGCGGCCACCGCCGCGGCCCGTCGACCACGGCGAGGAAGTTGATGACCCCGCCGCCTCCGATGGCGTAGTGCAGCAGGTGCGCGCCGGGACCCATCCAGAACTGGACGGCGTGCGGGTCGGGCAGCGAGGGCAGCCGCTCGATCGGCGCCAGACCGCGGAACCCGCTGGTACCCGAGTACAGGGCCTCCTCGTCCCCGACCACCCAGCTACGCACCGCCGAGTGCACGCCGTCCGCGCCGACCACGAGGTCGGCCTCGGCGATGCGCCCGGAGGAGAACTCCAACCGCAGACCGTCCGGCTGCTCGCGCAGCCCGACCAGCCTGGTATCGAGGTGAAGGCCGTCGTCGCCCCACGCCGCCCCGAGGATGCGCTGCAGCTCGACCCGGTGCAGCCCGTAGAACGGCGCACCGAACCGGTCGCGATACGGGGAGCCGACCGGGTGCGCGGCGATCCGGCGCCCGTCGCGCCAGTGCCGGTAGATCAGCTCGGTGGGCTCGGTGGACACGGCGGCGAGCTCGTCGCCCAGCCCGAGACGCTCCAGCAGGCGGGTGCCGTTCGCGGCGAGCGCGACGGCCGCACCGACCTCGCGCAGCTCCGACGCCTGCTCGAAGACCTCCACGGGCACGCCCCGGTCCCGTAGCGCGATCGCCAGCGTCAGACCCCCGATGCCCGCTCCCACGATCGCCACCCGCCGGCTCGTCTCGCTCATACAAGCCCTCCGCTCCTGCGCCGGACCATCTCGCTACCACGTGGTGTCGGACGCGACAAGATTTGCCGTTCCGCGATGCGGGCCGCGGCCCGGGTAAGGGGTATCGGCGCTGCGCCCGACGCGAAATCCCGATGTGCCGACCACCCCCTCAGGGCCAGTCTGGTTCCCGGCGGGCCCGCAACGGAGGCCGGTGAGGGGAGCGATCAAGATGAGTTTCTGGACCTGGCCGGCGCTGCGGGCCGAGGTCGACTACCGCCAGGAGCAGGTACGGCGTGACGCGGCCGGGTGGCGGCGACGCCGGGCGCGGCGTCGCGCCGTCGAGGAACCGGCGGCCCCTCCGGAGAGCCCGCCGCCGATCCCGGAGCCGCGGACGGCCGGCCCGGGGGAGCGGGTGCCCGTCGGCAGCGCGAGCACCACGGAATGTCGGTGAGCCGTGCGACCATTCCTGACGTGCCGCGCTTGGGGTCGGGAATGCCGTTGGTCGGCCGGGCCGAGGAGCTCGCCGCGCTGACCGCTGCCTTCGATCGTGCCGGCGACGGCAGCCCCGGGCTCGTGCTCGTTTCCGGAGATGCCGGGGTCGGCAAGACCAGGCTGCTGGAGGAGCTGGCCGGCCACGCCCGCCGCGCCGGGGCGCTGGTGCTCGTCGGCCGCTGCCTGGAGGTCGGCGCGACAGGTCTGCCCTACCTGCCGTTCGTCGAGGCGCTGGGCGGCACGGCGGATGTGGAGCTGCTGCGCGGCCGCCCCGCGCTGGCGAGGATGCTGCCGCAGCTCGACGCCGAGCCCGGAGACGACGAGCTCGGGCGGTTGCCGCTGTTCGACGCCGTGACCGGGCTGCTCGCCGAACTCGTCCGGCTCCCCGCCACGGATCGGCTGCACGTGCCGCCGTTCCGTCCCGCTGAGGCCGACCGGTTCGTCCGGGCCGTCGCCGCGGAGCTTGCCGGGCTCGACCTGCGTGACGCCGGACTGCGCCGCGTCGCGGAGCGCAGCGAGGGCAACGCCTTTCTCGCCGAGGAGCTGCTCGCCACCTGCACCGAGTGCGGGGGCGAGGAGCTGCCGCCCGCGCTGGCCGACGTCCTGCTCACCCGGCTCGAGCAGCTGCCCGCAGGGGTGCAGCAGGCGGTGCGCGCAGCCGCCGTCGGCGGCCGGAAGGTGGCGCACGGGAGGTTGCGCCGGGTCGTGGGACTGCCGGACGGCGAGCTCGACGACGCGTTGCGCGGCGCCGTCGAGCACCACGTGCTGGTGGCGGAGCCGTCGGGCGACGCGTACTCCTTCCGGCACGCGCTGATGCAGGAGGCGGTGTACGGCGATCTGCTGCCCGGCCAGCGGGCCCGGCTGCATGCCGGCTACGCCGAGGTGCTCGCCGCCGAGGACGGTCGGGGCGTGGCGGCGGAGCTGGCTCACCACAGCCTGGCCAGCGGTGCGCTGCCCGGGGCGCTGACGGCCTCGGTCGCGGCGGCAGAGGAGGCCAGCCGCCTCGGTGCCCCCGCCGAAGTGCTGCGCCATCTCGAGCTGGCGCTGCAGCTGTGGTCCGCCGTCGGCGATCCCGCGGGTTGCGCGGGAACCGACGAGTGGCGCCTGATGGCCCGCGCCGGCGCGGCGGCCAGCGCCGCGGGTGACCCGGAGCGGGCGCTGGCGCACCTGCGGGCTGCCGCGGCCGCGGCGGCCGACTTCGCCGACCCACCCGGCACCGCCTACCTCGGCCGCCTCCTCGCCCGCCAGCTGCTCGCCCTGGAGCTCGACACCGAGGCGTACGAGGTCGCCCGCGGCGCGCTGGAGCGCCTCGGGGACCGACCCGATGAGCCCGAGTGGCCCCGCCTGCTCGTCGAGCACGCCCGGGCGGCGTCCAGTGTGGCCGGGCTCGAGGTGGCCGAGCGGGTCGCCGAGCGTGCGGTGCGGGCGGCGCGGGAGCTGGACCTGCCCGGCACTGTCGCCGACGGGCTCATGACCCAGGGCCTGCTCGCCTACCGTGCGGGTCGCATCGCGGCCGCGATCGCGCTGCAACAGCAGGTCGCCGACCTCGCGGCAGCGGCGGGCGCGCTGCCCCCTCGGTTGCGTGCGTTGACCCACCTGGGCCTCGTCCAGTTCGAGCACGGTCAGGGACGGGCGGCGCTCGCGACCATCGACACGGGGGTTCGGCTGGCCGAGGAAGCCGGGCTGACCTGGAGCACGTTCGGTCTCGAGCTGCGGGTGCTCCAGGTGCTGGTCTGCGGCGAGCTGGGGGAGTGGGACGCCGCCGAGCGTGCCGCGGAGATCACCAGCGCCGTCTCGGGGCTGGTCGAGGCCCGGGTCGCTGCCGCCGCCGTGCGCGTCACGATCGGGCGTGGCCGGCTCGACGATGCCGCGCGACAGCTCGCGGGACTGCGGCGGTGGCGCGACGCAGACTCCCAGATCGCGTTGCTCGTCGCATTCGGCGAGGTCGAGCTCCGCCTGTGGCGTGACGACGCTGCGGCGGCGGTGGCCGCCGTCGACGAGGCGCTGGAACGGCTCGCCGCGGATCCGGCGGCATTCGCCAGGATCCGGTTGTGCGCCCTGGCGCTGAGCGGTGCGACCTCCCTGGCGTCCCGCGCCCGCCAGCGCAGTGACGCCGTGGCCGAGCGGGAGGCGGCGGCGACGGCGGAGCGACTGCACGCGCATGCGACCGCGGTACTGCACGGCGACCGGCCCTGGGGTCGGGCCCCCGGCCCGGAGGCACACGCCTGGTCGGCCGTCGCGGACGCCGAGCACGCGAGGGCCCAGGACCGCGACGACCCGACGCTGTGGGCCCGCGCCGCGAACCTCTTCGATTTCGGCGGGGTCTACGAGCAGGCCCGCTGCCGCTGGCGGCAGGCCACGGCGCTGCTGACCGCAGGGGACCGCGACGCCGCTGCCGAGCCGATCCAGCAGGCCCGGGAGGTGACAGACCGGCTCGGTGCGCGGCTGCTGGGCGATGGGCTCGCGCAGCTGGCTGCTCGCGCCGGGATGGACCGTCGCGCGGTGGCTTCGACGCCGACACAGGCGCCGCTCACGCCGCGCGAGCAGGCCGTCCTCGAGCTCGTCGCGCGAGGCCGGGCCAACCGGCGGGTCGGCGCGGAGCTGTTCATCAGCGAGAAGACGGTCAGCGTGCACCTGTCACGGGTGATGGCCAAGCTTGGGGCGTCCAGCCGCACCGAGGCGGTGGCGGTGGCGCACGCCCGTGGCCTGCTCGTACCGATTCCCGGATGAGCCAGTGGCCATCGCAGCGGCTGCTGCGCGCAAGGCTCGTGGGTGGCCGAGCGGCCACCGGTCGTGCGCTAGCCTCGGGCAGCACCCCCGGGGCGGTAGCTCAGCAGGTCAGAGCAGCAGACTCATAATCTGTCAGGTCGTCGGTTCGAGTCCGACCCGCCCCACCGCACTGACCAGGATAAACGTCCCGTTCCAGCGTCGAGCTGACGATCTTTGTCCATGAGCTTGTCCATTGACATGGTTCTACTCTTGTCCCATGGCCAGCGCAGCCGGGGATAGATGGGACCGCCAGCGAGGCAGCGTCCGGGTACGGGGAGGCTCGCTGCAGGTGCGCGTCTACGCGGGCAACGATCCGGTGACCGGCAAGCCGAGGTATCTCACCGAGACTGTCAAGGGCACCGACCGCGCGACGCGGCGGCGTGCCGACAAGGTCATGACCAAGCTGCTGGCCCAGGTAGACAAGCAGCGGGCTCCGAGCACCGCGGTGACGCTGGGCTACGCGCTCGACGAGTGGCTGCAGACCTGCGAACTGGACGACAGCACGCGGCTCCTCTATCTCGGCTACATCCAACGGACGATCCGACCCGCGCTCGGTGACGTGCCGGTGAGCAAGCTGACGGCGAGAACGCTGGAAGCACTGTACTCCGACCTGCGCCGGTGCCGGGTGCGGTGCGACGGGCAGTCGTTCGTCGAGCACCGAGCAGAAGGCGATCACGACTGTACGGAGGCGAAGTGCAAGGTGCACGCGTGCCGGCCGATGGCGGCGTCGACCGTGCGGCAGGTCCACTCGATCATCAGTGGCACGCTGAACGCCGCAGTCCGCTGGGACTGGGTCGACTCGAACGTCGCGCGCGTCGCGCAGCGGCCCAAGCAGAAGCCGCCGCAGCCAGATCCGCCGTCTCCGGCCGACGCCGTGCGCCTGGTCGACGAGGCGTTCGCGATGGACGACGAGTGGGGAACCCTCGTCTGGCTGGTGATGACGACAGGGATGCGGCGTGGCGAAGTCTGCGCACTTCGTTGGTCGCGAATCGACCTCGATGCGGGGATTGTCGATGTCCGCCGCAGCTACAATCTCCGCAACAGAGTTGGTAAGGAGAAAGACACCAAGACCCACCAGGCACGTCGTATAGCTGTGGACTCGGAGACTGTCGCCTTGCTAGGTGAGCACAAGCGGCGTTGTCGCGATCAGCTGATGGATATCGGATTCGACTTCAACGACGAAATGTATGTTTTTCGAGGCGTACACCGGGTCGATCCTACGCAGCCGTACTCACCGCACGCTGTCTCCAGCCGCTACAAGGATATGGCTGAACGACTCGGCATCGACACACATATCCACGCGCTCCGCCACTACTCGGCAACCGAGCTGCTGACCGCTGGCGTCGACCTCCGTACGGTCGCCGGGCGTCTCGGTCACGGCGGGGGAGGCGCAACGACGCTGCGCGTCTATGCCGCATGGGTCGCCGCTTCCGACCGTAAGGCTGCTGAAATTCTCGGGTCCCGCATGCAGCCACCAAGAAGGGATCGCTAATCGTGTAGGCGCCTTGTCTGGGTGGTCGGCGACGAGCGCGGTCCGCTGGCGCGTTGCAGCTGGACGTCGGCTACGAGGTGTGTGAACTCGGTGGCGGCGGGACCGACGTGGCGTGGGCGACCACGGCGGTGACAACGATGCGGGCAGGCTCGCGTATTGCGCTGTGGCTGATGGGGCCACACTGGGGCAGGGTCTTCCTCGTAGCCTGCGGTCGTGAGCGACGATGCGAGCGGTATGAGGTGGACGGTGCGCGGCGAGCGGACGATCTACGACAACCGGTGGGTGCGGTTGGGTCTGGCGGACGTGGAGGCGCCCAACGGCAAGCGGTGGGAGCATCACGTGGTGCACCTGGACCGCGTAGCCGTGGCTCTGGTGCTCAATGACCGCGATGAGGTGTTGATGCTGTGGCGTTATCGGTTTGCCACGGAGCAGTGGGGCTACGAGCTGCTCGGCGGGATCGTCGACGGCGAGGAGGATCCTGCGGTGACGGCTGCGCGGGAGGCCGAAGAGGAGAGTGGCTGGCGCCCCGTGGGCGAGGCTGAGCGGCTCGTCAGCTTCGAGCCGGTGCCGGGCATGGTCACGGCGGGCGTCGAGGTTTTCCTATGGCGGGAGGCGGAGGGAATCGGGAAGCCGTCCGACGCGGAAGAGGCGGGGCGAATCGAGTGGGTGCCGCTGTCGCGGATGGTGGAGCTGGCTGGCCGTGGCGAGCTGCTGGGCGCCGGAACGCTCGTCGCGGTCTTGTACTACCTGGCGTCACGTTCCAGCCCAGTGAGTGGCAGCTGAAGGCGCTGCAGCCGCCGTTGCTGCCGGCGAGAGCCGATCTGGGAGGCGAGCCTGCGGGCGTGTCCGGCGTAGGTGAGTGCAGCTGCGCGGTCCCCGGTTGCGGCGTGGGCGTAGGCGAGGTCAACCAGCATGCCGGCGTGTGCGCGGGCTGACAGCGGCGTGTGGTGGACGAGTCGCGTGAAGTGATCGATCGCGCCGGGGTCGCCGAGCCGGACGAGGGCGTTGCCGCGCCAGCGGGCGAGGGCGTCGCCGCCGAGGAACACGAACGGCAGTTCGGGGTGCTGGCGGTCTTCGGGCGTGAGGGCGTCTGCTTGATCGAAGGCTCTTAGCGCATGATCGTGCCGCCCGGCGGCGGCGAAGGCTTCCCCAGCTGCGGCGGCCAGCCACGCCCGCTGCAACTCGGGCGTCGTCGGCTCGGCGTGAGCGCGGACTTCCCCGAGCAACTCGACCGCCGAGTCTGCCTCGTCTAGGTCGAGCAGAAGGAAGGCTTGCTCGGCAGCGGCGTGCGCGAGCAGCACAGGGGAGTCGGATTCGCGAGCGGCAGTCTTGGCGGTCTCGTAGTGCTGCCAGGCATGGTCGGTGCTGCCGACGTCGAGGGCGGTCCATCCGGCGAGGGTCGAGGCTTCGGAGAGCGCGACGGCCAGCGGCGCGCGTTGATCGGCCAGCACGGCGTGGTGCAGTAGATCTTCGAGCTGGCGGATCTCGCCTCGTAGTTGTTCGAGCAGCGCCGTCGCTCCGAACCGCCGGTCGGTGGCTCGAGCGTTGTCGGTTTGCTGCCGGAACAGGGCCACGGTCTGTGCATCGACGTGTCGAGAGACCGCGACACGGTCGCGCAGCTCTGCATCGATTACGTCGCCGTGAACATCGCGCGGGAAGCCGAGTTCCTCGCTGGTCAGCCCGTAGACACGTCGTAGTAGCCGCTGGTTATCTCGGTCAGGGGTAACGCGCCCGTTTTCCCACCGGGACAGCTCCGCGACCCGGCTTGCCACGGGACGAGCCGGCAGCCCGGCTTGCTGGCCGACCCGATTGAGGCGCTCGGCGACCGCGGCCTGGCTCCAGCCCAGCGCCTCACGGACGGCGCACAAGCGAGTGGAAGCCATTGCTTTACGTCTCGCAAATAACGCTGTGGCCTGCAAAATTAACACGACATAACACGGCCCATGTTAAGCGCTGCCGGCTGTTGAGAAGCGTCTTTGCGGCGTTTCTTGGGGTCATGAACCACGCCGCTGACATCCCGGCCGCCACGTTCACCGTGCTCGCATTACTGCGTGCGCTGCGACGTGTCATCGCCGAGAATCTCCAACCGTTTGTCGATGCCGTCGAGCCGGTCGGCGATACCGGCCAACTGCCCTTCTACAGCCTCCAGGCGCGCGCTGACGGGATCTGTGGACAAGTCATCTCGGCTCGTCGTCGTGGGTGGCTGACGGCCACGCAGCAGCGCGGCGAGATATCCCGGTGGCCAGTCCATCGCAACAGAGAGCGCCTCGAGGGTGCGTGTATTACGTTTGCGCTGCACCGTGTTGTGCTGCAGCTCGCGAATGATCGCCTGCGAGACCCGCGAGCGTTCGGCCACCTCGCGCTGACGCATTCCCAGCTCGTCCATGCGCTGCGTGATCGCTCGCGCGACCCCGGCCCAGTCGTCCGACACGTTCGCCTCCGCGCTCCACCTCAGCGCCGACATTAGCGCACAACGCGAATAGCCAACCCACCCGACTCAACCGATCGCTGAAATCAGCGTCGATTGAGCCATTGGGCGCTGAAATCAGCTAGTCATGAGCTGATGTTGGGGAGACCGAATCCGATGAGTACGTCCGAACGGGCCGAGTCCCGGCCAATCTTCTACACCGTTGCCGAGGCGGCCGCGATCCTGCGGGTGGACGCGGCCACCGTGTACCGCGCGATCCGGGAGGACGCGTTCCCGGCCGTGCGGGTCCGAGCCCGCTACGTGATCCCGGCCCAGGCCGTTGAACGGCTCGCCGCAGAGGCGGCCGAGTCCGGTGGGTGCGTCGACGTCGCGCGCATGGCCGCCCAACGTCGATTGGCGCGCGACGTCGCTCGCCTGACGGGCGGTGAAACGCGATGACCCCGCGCGACGAGCACAAATGGCGACAGCGGGCGGCCAGCCTGGACTGGCTGCACGCCGTACCCGACGACGTGTTGATCGACATGGTGCTGCGCGACTGCCAATGCGCGTGGATCTTCGACCCCGGTGAAGCGCCGGAACTGTCCGGCGAGGACGAACCGGACCGGGAGCTGGCAGCTCGGCTGTGTGCGGGCTGCCCGGCGATGGACGCATGTCTCGAACTCGACCTCCGGATCTGGGGACCGCGCACCACGGGCGTGTTCGGCGCCCTGCCCGAGCAAGACCGCCAAGCGTTGTACCCGTACTGGGCCGCCCGCCGTTCACGTCGCCGGCCCACTGGGGGAGGCGATATGCAGTGAATACGCTGCTTGTACTCGCGATCGTCGTGGCGGTGCTGCTGCTGCTGGTGGTTACCCGGGAGCGGCGCCGGGCCAATGACCTGCGACGGGGCGGCTTCACCATCGTGCGCGGTCGCCGGCAAGGCGTGGTGTTCACCGTCGACCACGGACGCCGCGAACTCGATTTGACCGCACTGGCGTGGTTGCTGTGGCGCTACCGCCACCACCTAGCGCCGCTGTACTGCGGACTTCTGCTGTGGCTGGCCGGTCTCACCGCCTACCACGGGCTCGACCGCACACCCGCCGTATCGCTCATCGCTGGCTGTGCGCTGGCCTGCAGTGGGTGGGCGTGGCTGCGGCTGAACCGGGGCATCGAGCGTGCCTATGCGGTGATCGTGTTGGCCGAGGCCGCCGGATGGTTGGTCACCGCGCACGTGCTCGGGCCCACCGACCCCAACGTGGTACGGCTACTGGTCATTGGTGCGCTGATCGCCGCGGTGCCGTGGTGGGCACACCGGCGGGTGCGCTCCCAAGTCCGGGTGGAACGCGCCATCGCCGCGTGGCCCACCGTCGCCGAGTCGGTCGGGTTGGCCGGCTCCAAGCTGGTCAACGTCGTGGTCAGCACGTGGGGATGGACCGGTCGTCTGGTGCTCAAGGGTGGCCAGACCATCCGCGACGTGCACAAGGTGCTGCGCGGCATCGAGAGCGGTCTCCGGCTGCCGATCGGCTCGGTCCGCGCCGAACCCTGGCACGACCGCGCCGACGTCGTGGTCGTGCGCGTCGTCGAATCCGATCCGCACGCGCTACCTGTCGTCTGGCCGGCCACCGAGGCGACCACGGTGGCCGCGCGGCTGCCGATCGGACTCTACGACGACGGGCAGATCTGCGACCTGCCGCTCTACGACGCTGACACCGGCACCCATCACGCCCTGGTGGCTGGCACCAACGGGTCGGGCAAATCTGGGCTGCTCAACCTCGCCGCGGCCCACGCCGCCAGCGCGCCCGATGCCGTGTTGTGGGGCATCGACCTCAAGGGTGGCATCGAGCTGCGCCCCTGGTCGCCGGTCGGCGACTGGCTGGCTACCACCGGCGAACAGGCCGCCGCGATGCTTACGGTGTTACGGCGAATAATCGACGCTCGCGGTCAGGCCGCCACACAACGGGTGTGGCAGGCCAACGGCGACCACCCGGTGATCGTGGTCCTGATCGACGAGGCCGCCGAGCTACCCAGAACCGCGACCGACGACCTGGACTCGATCGCGCGGCGCGGTCGCGCGCTCGGGGTCCAGCTGACCCTGGCGACCCAGTACCCGACTGCCGACGCGGTGGGCTCCACCCAGGTCCGCGCGCAACTGCGCACGCGGGCGGGGTTCCGGTTCCAACGCTCCACCGAGGCCGCAGCGGTGCTCTCCCGCGCCAGCGGGATCGATCCGGCCACCATCCGCAAGAACCGGCCCGGCTGTTGCTACATCGAAGCTGCCGGGGCGGAACGGCCCGCGCTGGTGCGCTGCTACTGGATCACCGATGAGCACGTCGCTGGCGTGGCGCAAGTCCACCAGGACAGCCAACCCGTTCTGGACCCGGTATCGGTGCTCGCAGCCGGACCGGAGTACGCCCAGCGGCACCGCGGCCGCCAGCAGCACCGCGACCACGGCGGGCGGCATCGAAAGCTCGACAACGTGGAGGCCCAACGCGCCCTGCGGGCAGCGCTCATCGCCACCGACGACCAAGGCAGCACCGTCGAAGAGCTGTGCGCCTCCTGCGACCGGCGCAAGAGCTGGATCTACCGACAGCTCGAGACACTCGACGCCGAGAGCCTTGTCGAGCGGACCGGTCGGCACGGCCGCTACCGCGCCACCCAAGCCCTGATCGAACAGGGCGACAGCCCGTAGTGGAACACCCGGTCGTGGCGGAAGTTCCACGGCCCTTCCACGGATGGCCCTACGCGCGCGGGCACCCGCCCGCGCGCGTAGGGGGACTTGCCTTCATCACCCCGCGCACGTAAGTAAGTCGGGACCCCCAGCGTGCGCGACCGTCACTGGTTGGCATCGGGCAGCGCGAGCAGCTCGGCGATCGCGTCACTCACGGAGCCGGTGAACGACCACAGCACCGCTCCTCGCGCCGCATGGAATGGATCGCGGACCTCGTCGGTGCGCAGGCGTGTCACTTGGACGTCCCACTCTGCCCGGATGACCATCGTGTCGGTAACTACCGGTCCCTCGCGCATCCCGTACAGCAGGTCGTCATCGATCACGCCCAGCGGCAGAAACGACCATCCCGGCTGCCGCGTGAACAGACCCACCAGGTCCGCCAAACACGGGTACCGGCGCACCGCCTCCTCGAAGCTCGGCGTGTTCACGCGGCGGCCCGCCACGCGTGAAGGGGCGAGTGGAGGGCGGACAACGGCCACCCGAGAGGGGCGCGGGGACCGGGGGCCGCCGTCCGCCGAGGGCCGACCCGCGCGACGCCCTCGCCGCCCCAGCCGACCGGGACCTTGTGCCGGGCGTGCCGCCCACCGCGCCGCTTATTCCTGTCCCGCCAGGTGCCCGAGGTGTCCGTGACGGCGCCGCAGGCACACCAACACCGCCCGGTCAGCTCCCACCCGTCGCCACAGCGCACGTAGTAGAGCTCGACCGTCTGCGGGCGGCACAAGTGCCAGCGCGCGGGGATCCGGCTGCGGCGCCACGCCACGCCAGCCCGATGACGTACCGCTGGATTGCCGGACTCGGCGATCCAGCGACGTGCGGCAGCGCCACCGCTTCTGACAGCCGGATCACAGCGCACCCGCGGACCCCCTCTTGCGCGACTACTGGCAGACTGAAATTAGCTTGCCGTCAGCTCGCGCAGGCTGAAACGACCCAGCGGCGACACGCAGCGACCTCTGACGACCCGACCGACCGCAGGGAGCTACCGGTGACGAGTCCCGCCTACGACGAGCAGCCCGCTCGGACCGTGCTCGAAGACAAGATCCGGCAACGGCGCCAGACCTTCGAGGAGTTCGCCGAATACGCTGAGACCTTCGCCCACGAACACCGCGAACCCGGCACCCTCAGCGCACGTCACCTGCAACGCCTCGCCGCCGGCCGACGCGCCGACGGCCGCCCCATCGGCCCTGTGCGCCCCGCCACTCGCCGACTGCTGGAGCACATCTTCGGGTGCAGCGTCGAGGAACTTCTCGGGCCATCTGGGCGCGACGACGCGACGCCTGAGGTCAGCGGACTGCCTCAACAGATCCACGAACTGAGCAGCGCGATCGCGGCATCCCAGCGCGTCGACGACGAGACGGTGCTCCTCCTTCGCCAGCAGGTCGACGCAATCCGCCACCTCGATCGGCGGCTCGGCGCCATTACCCTGCTTCCGCAACTCCGTGAGCAGGCCAGCTACGTAGCGGGACTGCTCCACCATGCCATCGCGCCGCGAATGCGCCGAGAGCTGGCCGCCGTGCTGGCCGACGCCTGCACACTTGCGGGCTGGCAGTCCATGGATCGCGGTGAACTGGCCCACGCCTGGCGCCACTACGAGACCGCGACCGCCGCCGCCCGTGAGGCAGGCTCACCCGCGCTGGAATCGCACGCACTGGCCGAACAAGCCGTCACGCTCCTCGACATCGGCCACACCCGAGCCGCCGTCGACATGACCGTCCATGCACGCGCCCTCGGCGACCGAGCGGGACCGCGACTGCTGCGAACCTGGCTGGCAGCAGCCCACGGCGAAGCCCTCGCCGCGCACCGCGACGCCAGCGACAGCCTCCGGGCGTACGACGACGCCGGAGAACTCCTCCCAGCTCCTACCGATCACGAAAGCCCAAGCCCCTACATCGCACTCGATGCCACCCACCTTGCACGCTGGCGAGGTCACGCCCTATCCCGATTCGGCCATCCCGACGCGATCGACGTCCTGACGAGCGCGCTCGAGTGCCACGACCAAAGCTTCACGCGAGGTGAGACCAGCCTCCGCGTCGATCTAGCGCATGCCCACGCGATCAGCGGCCACCACGACGCTGCCCGCGAGCACCGTGCCCACGCCCGCAATCTCGCACTGACCATCGGATCAGTCAGACAGCAGCGACGCCTCGCGCAGAGCAATGCTTGAACCTAATAGCACTGCACGGCACCGGATGACCCCTACTTGAAACCCGGGGTTCGACCCTTCTCCACAGGCTGTGGGCTCCGGTGTCGTGCACCTCGCCCTGCGGCCCGCTGGACCGCCCGCGGGGCGGGGCCATGATCATGGTTCGAGCCGTCCGCACGGTGTCCTCTCCTTGTAACCCGAGTCCCCGAGCTCTATTCGCAGACGGAGGTCCGTGCGGTGCGCTGGGCCACCGAGCCCTCCTGTTAGGGCGCTGCATGTCCCTGCAGGCTCATGAACTGGGCAAACGTTGCGAACAAGGAGGTTCGCTTGACGATCACGTGCGGCATCGACTGGGCCGAGAGCCACCACGACGTGGCACTCGTCGACGAGTCCGGGAAGCTGGTGGCCAAGCGGCGCATCAGCGACGACGCCGAGGGCTTCCGTCGCCTGCTCGATCTCCTGACCGAGGCCGGTGACACCGCGCAGGACCCGATGCCGGTCGCGGTGGAGACCGTCCGCGGCCTGCTGATCTCCTGCCTGCGCGCGACCGGGCGGGCGGTGTACTCGATCAACCCGATGGCCGTGGCTCGCTACCGCGAGCGCCACCGGGTCGCCCGGGCGAAGTCGGATCACGCGGATGCGATGGCGCTGGCCAACATCCTGCGCACCGACGCCGAGATGCACCGGCCGTTGCCGGCAGACTCGGAGCTGGTCCAGGCGATCGCTGTGCTGGCCCGTGCCCAGCAGGACGCCGCCTGGAACCGGGGACAGCTGTCCAACCAGTTGCGCTCGCACCTCAAGCAGTACTTCCCGGCCGCGCTGGCCGCGTTCCAGGGGCGCGGTATCGGCCTGGACTCCCGGGAAGCGCGCGCCGTGCTCGCCGTCGCCCCGGACCCGACGACCGCAGCGAAGCTGAGTACGACACGCCTGCAGTCCGTACTGGGCAAGTCGGGCCGCCAACGCGGTATCGACGCCTGGGCCACCCGGCTCCGCAGCATCTTCACCGCCGAGTACCTGCGCCAACCCCCACTGGTCGAGACGGCCATGGGCCGCCACACCCAGGCCCTGGTGGCACAACTCGACGCGGCCTGCCGCGCCGCGGACGACCTCGCCGACGCCACCGCCGAGGCGTTCGACCAGCACCCCGACGCGCAGATCCTGACCAGCTTCCCCGGCATCGGGCCTGTCACTGGCGCCCGCGTCCTCGGTGAGATCGGCGACGACCGCTCCCGGTTCCGCGACGCCCAAGGGCTAAAGTCCTACGCCGGCTCAGCGCCGATCACCATTGCCTCCGGCAAGAGCCTGGTGGTCCACCATCGCAAGGTCAAGAATCAGCGCCTCGCCGCAGCCGGCTACGTCTGGATCTTCGGCGCGCTCCCGACGCCCCAGGTCAAACACCACTACGACCTGCGCTGCGCCGTCGGCGACAAGCACGCCGCTGCGATGCGCAACCTGTTCAACCGCTTCCTCGGCTGCCTCTACCACTGCCTGCAGACCGGACAGACCTTCGATCCCGCCGGGGCCTTCCCCGCCGAGACCACGCAGCATCCGCAGCCCGCCGCAGCTTGACAGCTAGCAAGATCGGATGCCTGTGGATGGCAAGGAGCGGTCGTACCCTCCCAGTGATCTTTCAGGCCTCAAGCAAGATCGGCGAGCCACCGCCGGTCGGGAAGGTACGACCCGTGCTCAGCGTAGTCCCGGAGGAGTCCGACGGCCGCGATGACCGCACCACCGGCGACGGTGACTCGGCTGCTGCGTCGTTGATCGACCAGATCGTCCGCGACGGTGCACGCCGGATGCTGGCCGAGGCGTTGCAGGCCGAGGTCAAGGCCTACGTCGCCCAGTTCATGACCGAGCGCGACACCCACCCCCGCCGGCTGGTGGTTGGCAACGGCTCGCATCAGCCCCGTGAGGTGGTCACCAGTGCCGGGGCGGTCGAGGTGACCGCTCCGCGGGTCAACGACCGCCGCGTCGACCCCGACAGCGGCGAACGGGCCCGGTTCGCCTCGGCGATCCTGCCGCCGTGGTGCCGCATCAACGAGGAGTTGCCGTTGCTGTACCTGCACGGCCTCTTCATGCTGCGGACCGGTCAGTTGAGGTGCCCGACCGGGCCGGTGCTGGCAGCGGCGAGCTGATCGCATTGCTGTCGACGATCACCGACCCCGACCGGGCCCGAGCCGACGAGTTGGCGTCCGCCTACCACCCACGCTGGGGTGCGATACGAGGTCGCGCATGTTGAGTGAACGCGCAGATTGGAGGCCGGTCATGCCGGGTGCGTAGTTCCTGATCAGTGTTCGAGATCAGTCCCCGCTCCCGGCCAGGGCTGAAGATCGTGTCCTACAGCGGTGCACCACGCTCGGGCACGAAGAGCCACTAATCCAACTACCCTCGATGTTCGTAATGGCCGTACAGTGATCTTCGCTGCGTCTTTTTGATCTTGATGGTAGTCGGCCTTGCGGGCAAGTTGGGCCCCGGCCTTGCGGTCTGGCCGGTCGACCACCCCAGCGTCAGTGGAGGCTCTGGGTGCCAACTTCCCGACTCCGTGGGTGGCCCCTACCCCGCCGGCATAACCCCCGGCGAACAAGCCTGCCATTGACAGGACCCAACCACCGCTGTAACGTTCCTTCCAATCACGATGATAGGGGAGGCGGCCCGACCCATGGTGGCAAACGAGGAGTTCCGCGAAGCGATGTCGCGGCTCGGGGCAGGCGTCGTCATGGTGACCTGCGAGCTCGACTCTCGGCCGTGGGGGCTCACGGTCAGTGCATGCTGCTCAGTCTCCGGCGAGCCGCCGCTTCTCCTCGTGTCGCTCGGCGCCGAGACTGCAAGCACTCATGCGATTCTTCAGCAGCGGCGCTTTGGCGTCAGCGTACTAGGTGAGTCGCTCGTTGACGCTGCACGTTTCGGATCGACGCCCGGCCAGGCGAAATTCGTACAAAACTATTGCCGATTCGACGTACCACAGTCGAACACGCCGGTACTATCGGGCGCGCTCACTCATCTCGACTGCACCACTGAGCAGCAAATGCAGGTCGGTGATCACATCCTATTCATTGGCCATGTAAGGAGCGTGGTATTTCCGACATCGGGTCGACCACTAATCTACTTTGGGCGCCGCTACCACCCGCTGGGCCAATCTGTGCCCCACGTGGGTGATGAGGCGATCGACTCGCTGCTCTACGATTACCCGCTTCCACGCAAGTTCGAGCTTACCAATCGGTAATGCTCTCTGACCTGAAGGAGCATCGATGGCAGTCCAACCGGAAGGAATACAAGGCCAGCAAGCGAAGTACCTGAAGACCGGTGACGAGTATAGGCGATCGCTACAGGACGATCGTGAGGTCTACTATAAGGGTGATCGTGTCGAGGATGTGACTGCACATTTTGCTCTCGCGGGCGGGATTAACCAGATCGCCGAGATCTACGATCTTCAGTTCGATCCAGAAGCGCAAAAGGTACTCACGCGTGAACGCGAAGACGGCTCACGAGTCACTGCTGCTTACCTAGTCCCGAAAACGAAGGACGACCTCAAATTCCGTCGCGAGGGAATTAAGCATGCCGCGCGCAAGACCTGGGGTACCTTCGGACGCGGCGTTGACATGATCGCTACCCTACCAATTGGTATGCTCGCGCAGCTCCCGTCATTTAAGGCCGAGTGTCCTGAATACGCCGACAACGTCGCATCATACATCAGCTATTGCGAAGAGAACAACATTCACCTCGCCGAGACTATCGTCGATCCACAGGGCTACCGTACACGTGCAACGGGGACCACGCCGGAAACTCTGCCACCGGAGCGTGCCACCGCCCGTATCATGAAGGAAACCGAGAAGGGTATATGGATCAGCGGAATCAAGGGCGTCGGCACTGCCTGCCCGCAGGCCAACGAGCTTATACTTGGTAGCTTCCATCCTCCGCTCGATGAGGAGAGCTTCTGGGTTTATGTTCCCGCCGACGCACCTGGCCTAAAGATGATCACCCGCGAGGTGGTCCACCGCCCAGGCTCGAGTTGGTATGAACACCCGCTCACCTCTCGCGGTGAGGAGGCTGAGGCTCTCGTCTGCTTCGACAACG
Source organism: Pseudonocardiaceae bacterium (assembly GCA_009379815.1). GTDB lineage: Bacteria > Actinomycetota > Actinomycetes > Mycobacteriales > Pseudonocardiaceae > WHSY01. The sequence continues at coordinate 8,030 of WHSY01000062.1, read as the reverse complement.
TCTTCGTGCCGCGCGAACGTATAGTGGCACTACGCAAGCGCGAGCTTCATGGAGTAAACTTCTATAACCTCTGGGCGCGGCATGAACACTGGTACACATTCGTTCGTATGGTTGCGAAGGCCGAGCTCTATGCAGGGCTTGCACAGCTCATCGTTGATACCCTTGAGCTTTCTAGTGTGGCCGTGGTGCGCCATCGTGTTGCCGACATCATCGAGTATTGCCAGATCCTTCAGGGCATGCAGTATGCAGCTGAGGAACTCGCTCAGCCCTCCGAGGGCGGCGTCATGACGCCGGACGTTAACACCGTTACTGCGGGTCGATCATACGCACTTGATAATCTTCCGCGCATACTCCACCTCCTGCAAGACTTGTGCGGCCAAGGAATGATCCTGCGTTGGAACGAGAAGGACCTTGAGGTTCCGGTGGCCTTCGGCAAGGATCTTTCATGGTTCCTGGATACGCGCAACGTAAGCGCTAAGGACAAGAACCTCATTATGAATCTCGTGTGGGACGTGACCGCCAGCGAGCACGCGACGCGTTCGAAGATATTTGAAGAGTCCAACGCACTGAATGTCCCATTCCTGAAGGAACGCCTGTATGGAGAATACGACCGTGGCAAGTTCCTTGAGGACTGCCGCCATTTCCTTGGATTCGGCCCGTCGCCCGAACGAGACTACACCCCTCACATCGAGGCACCGTCGCTCTCCGCCGTCCAACATGATGCACTCAACAAGCACGACGTCTAAAGAGCACAGGACAATATACCTGCGGCGTCCAAACGTTGCTGTAAGGCCTAAGGAAGCAACTACAATAAGCGATCCAATGATGACAACCCAGCTAGACTAAGTCTAGGTACGGTCGCACCGCAGTCCGTCGCGGTTGGTAAGCGTGACCAAGGGCTAACGACCGTAGGTGTAGGGCAGCAGGGAGGATGCTGGTGGCCACATCTAAACGGATAGGTAAACCGGCGGGTGAAGTGTACACGCGCGCAGGACTGGGCGGAGATCTGACGCTGGGTAAACAGCCGGCAGTACTAGTGGTTGATCTCATCTGCGGGTTTACCGACCCGAAGTACAGACTGGGAACAGATCTCACTGCGGTCGTCGAGGCGACACAGCGACTACTTGGTGTAGCCCGCGCGGAGACAGTACCGATCCTCTTTACTACGGTCGCATACGAGCGAAGTCTTGGCGACTGCGGGATTTGGCTCCAGAAGATGCCGGCCCTTGCCGAGCTTCAGTTGTCAACTGGCGCGGCTGAGATCGACGAGAGACTCTGCCGGCGCGAGAATGAAACGGTGGTCGTGAAGAAGGGCGCTTCAGCCTTGTTCGGCACAAATTTGTTGGGAATACTCAATTCTAGGCATGTCGACACGGTTGTGCTGTGTGGGGCGACGACGAGCGGATGTGTCCGGGCGACGGCCGTTGATCTGTGTCAGAACGGCTATCCGGCCGTGGTGCCAGTGGAGTGTGTGGGGGATCGGGCGGACGCACCCCATGAGGCGAATCTGTTCGACATGCAGGCGAAGTACGTCGACGTAGTTTCGTTAAACGATGTGATCGCATACATCGATAGTATTCGCAATGGCGTGGGGGGAGGTGAGGACGGCGCGGTGGTCGTGCCCGATACTAGCCCGAAAGCCTGGCTGTGAAGCCTAGGTGGACGGTACGATGAATAGGAGGCGAAATCCGAAATGTCTTCCAAGGGTGTCTTCGCTGACGTATGCACCAGGGAGCTTGAGCTCTGTGGCGTGGGCGAGGGCCAGACGGTTGCGGTTCTTTCGGCTGGCGACGAGCGTTTGGAGTACGCCGATGCTTTTATGTCGGCAGCCGGGAGGCTGGGAGCGACTCCATACAATGTGCGCTTACCCGAGGCGTCCGCTGCCTCGCTCGATGGCGGGGGAGGTGTCGGCGCGACTCCGCTCACAAATAATCGACCGGCGGTCGAGACCCTCAAGCGGGCCGACCTACTGGTCGATCTGGTGTTTATGCTCTTCTCGAAGGAGCAGTTGGAGATCCAGGAGGCGGGTACTCGGATCCTGCTGTGTATCGAGCCGTTTGAAAATCTCGTTCGGCTCTTCCCGACAGCGGACCAGCGGCGCCGGGTGGAGGCGAGCGCCAAGCTTCTTGAGAAGGCGTCGACCTTCCGGTTCACCAACAGAGCCGGTACCGATGTTACCTATCAACTTGGGCAGTACCCGGTGTTGATGGAGTACGGCTTTACCGACCAGCCAGGGCGATGGGATCACTGGCCTGCTGGTTTCCTGCTCACGGGAGGCGCAGACGACGGCGTGAACGGGCGTGTAGTGGTGGATCGTGGCGATATCATAACAATCCCGTTTATGAGGTACGTGCAAGACCCGATGGAATTCACGATCGGGTCGGGCCGTATTCAGGACATCAGTGGGGGCTTTGATGCAGAGATGCTGCGCGACTATATGGCAAGCTTCGACGACGATAAAGCTTACGGAGTGGCGCATATAGGCTGGGGTTGTAACGAGAAAAGCCGCTGGTCTCAGCTCGGTCTAGAAAAGGAGAATCGGGGTCTCCATATGGAGAGTATGGCGTGCTACGGCAACGTGCTCTTCTCGACCGGTCCGAACCAGGAGCTTGGCGGCACGAATGACACCCAGTGCCATATTGATATGCCGATGCGCAACTGCAGTGTCTTTCTGGACGAGGAGCCGGTCTTGATCGACGGCGAGTTCGTGATCGACGATCTGAAGGCAGAGCGCAACAGCTTCATGCCGGCGCCCGTCCGTTAGCGGGGTATGAGTGTGGATCAGTGATGGGATCCGCCGTGAAAGCGGTTTAGGCTGCGCGTGCACGAAGCCCGTGTGAATTTGAGCAGACCACGTACACGCTTCAGATCGCGCGCCGTGCTCATGCGTGCACCGAATAGACATGAGCTGATGCGAGGAGAACGAGGCCCGTGAAAAGTGGATATAGAGTGGGACTCGGTGTCCCCAGCTCAAACACGACTATCGAGACTGAGGTGCCAGAGGTCGTTAGGCGAAAGGCGGGCAGATCTACCGATGCGTTGAGCTTCCACTCGAGCCGGGCTCGGCTACATTCGGTCAATGAGGAGTCGCTACGACGCATGGTGGGCGAAGCAGATCGGTGTGTCGAAGAGCTTGCCGATGCTGACGTAGACCTGATTGCCCACGCATGCCTGATTTGCAACTGTTGCACAGGGGACCCAAGGTGCATGAGGAAACCGAAGGGTGCCTGGCGGAAGTGGCGCGCGCGTGCGGTTGCCCTGTCCCGGTGATTAGCAGTCCTGGCGCGTTAGTTCGGTGCATTAGGAGGCTCGGGATTTCGCGCGTGGCCTGGTCGCTCCATATCTACGCAATCTAACGGTGCTCGTCGTGCAGCATCTTTCCGCCTACGACATTGAAGTTGTTCAACGCTATCAGTCTCGAAATTGCTGACAACGCCACAGTCGGCCGCCTCGAGCCGAGCGGACTGATAGAATATCCACCGAGGTCGGACCTTGCGAAGGCGGACGGCATCGCCGTGTCGGCTTGCGTTCAGATGCCGTCCCTTGCCGCAATTCCTAAAGTAGACAAGGAACTGGGACTGCCGGTGTTGTCCGCTACCACCGCAGCGGCCGCCGAGATCCGGAGGCATCTGGGGATGACCGACGTAGCGGATGGCGGCGTAGCCGTCCTCGAGTGGAGTTGACGTACACTTACCCGATTAGTGTGTTTCAGGCTTGGTGTTTGGGGGGAGTGTGGCCAAATGATCGAAGTGCAAGGACAAAGTGCGTTTGTGCAGGCTAATGGCCTTCGCCACCACGTGCTGCGATACGGGCACGCGGACAGGCCGATACTGATTCTTCCGGGGATCACCAGTCCCGCGGCAACAGCTGATTTCATCGCTGCGAAACTGGCACATCAGTACCGAGTGTACGTTCCAGACCTACGTGGGCGAGGACGGAGTGAGGTAGGCGCGCCCGGCGGTTACACCCTCGATAACTATACGGCGGATGTAGCCGGTCTCGTTGAGACACTGGGACTAGATCGACCGACCATACTGGGGCACTCGATGGGCGCGCGTATTGCTGCAGCATATTGCACGTCCACCAGGCATGCCCGCGGCCCTGTTGTACTGGTTGATCCGCCCTTGTCGGGACCAGGCCGGGGGCCATATCCGACGTCTCTCGACTCCTTCATGACGCAGCTGAGCGAAGCTCGGCGTGGAACGACACCTGAGGAGGTTCGTCGCTTCTATCCGAAATGGCCGGATCGCGAAATTGCAATTCGCATAGAGGCGCTGGCTAGCTGCGACGAGGTCGCAATTAGGGAGAGTCACCGTGGCCTTGAGCAAGAAGACTTCTTCCCATACTGGGCGCAGCTCGACCCGCCCGCAGTGTTGGTCCGTGGTGAGGATAGTCCAGTCGTAACCGAAGAAGGGGTTGCGCAATTATCAGGAACAAATCCTAGGATACCGATCGTCACGGTGCCTCAAGCTGGGCATATGGTTGCGTGGGATAATTTCGATGGTTTCATTACCGTGTTGGCTCAGTTCCTCTACGATGCGGATTTGTCATAATTGCCCACGCGACTAGGCCGGCTTTGAACAGGAGGGACACGCGTACAATCGTTCAGGCTCGAATCCCATTATGCTCGGTTCTGTAGACCGGTAGTTGGATGGGCGGCGCAAGGGCGATTCCTGGCATACCGTAAATCTCATATTGTCGGGCCGACCGTAACACGCCACCCTTAGGCTTGCAATTTGGAGGTTATACCACGTAGCCGTAAGAGACGTGTTGTATACGGATATCGCCGTGTACGTTGAAGTAAGTCAGTGAGGGACTTGCGGGTGCGTGCGCAGCGCCGTATACTCAAGTCTTCTCCAAATTGAGGAGCCAAGGTTGTCTGATACAGTGGCTAAGATGTGCTTGTCGTCTGTGGAAGGTGTCGAGCAGGCGCTGCGAGGACAAGCATACCTGCCCGACCGAGGTCTTGCGACCGCGGTGTACCTCGCTCTCGAGAGGCAGCGCCCCCTTCTGCTTGAGGGGGAGGCTGGAGTGGGGAAGACAGAGCTCGCTAGGACCGTTGCTCGCGTGCTCGGTGCAAGTCTTATTCGGTTGCAATGTTATGAGGGTATCGACTCTGGTCAGGCGTTATATGATTGGGATTACCCTCGCCAACTGTTGTACGCACGTGCTGTTCAGGAAGGCGACTTCCGGCACCGCTTGGCAGAGTTATATGGCCCTGAGTTCCTGCTTGAGCGGCCTCTCTTGAAGGCTATCCGTGAGGAGTGCTCGGTAGTGCTCCTGATCGACGAACTAGATCGCGCGGACGATGAGTTTGAGGCCTTCTTGCTTGAGGTACTTTCAGACTATACAGTGACGATTCCAGAAATCGGGACTATTTCGACTGCAAACCCGCCGACAGTCATTATAACCTCGAACCGGACGCGAGAGCTACATGATGCTCTCAGGAGGCGGTGTTTATTCCACTGGATCGAATTTCCAAGCGTGGACCGGGAAGAAGAGATAATCCGGCTGCGCGCGCCGGAGGTTCCGGACAAGCTAGCGCGTTCTGTCGCTCGCGCTATCGCGCGCATGCGGGAGCTTGACCTGATCAAGATGCCGGGAGCGGCAGAGGCTATCGACTGGGCACATGCGCTCGCGGTACTTGGTGCGGATGCGGTGACCTCTGAGGCGGCGCGGGTTAGCCTCGGTTGGGCAGTTAAGAATCGCGATGATCTGCGTCGTGTTGAGGGCGTTCTACATTCTTTGTGTGATGAAGAGTGTCGGGATGAGTAGGTTATTTTTTCAACGCCTGCTGGGGTTCGGCAGAGAGTTGCGGGAGGTGGGAGGCCTCAGGGTCGGCACGGGGCAAATCCTTGAGTTCTGTAGCTCGGCGGCGTGGCTGAGCCCAAGTGACGTGTATTGGGTGGGACGTGCGACGCTTATTGGGCACAGAGACGAGATTCAGGCCTACGACGAGATTTTTTACCGCTATTGGGGCCAAGACGTCAGCCGGGCGGGACAAACTAGACATGAGGTCGAGCGGGTGAGGGCGGTGGCAGAGGGCGAGTTCGAGGAGGGAGAGCGTGGTGGTGATGCCGACGCGGGGTCACTTCGCGCGAGTCGGCTTGAACTCCTCCGTCACAAGAGCTTTTCTCGCTTATCGGCCGAGGAGCTTTCCGAGCTCGCGCGCCTCATTTCCAATGTGCGGTTGTCAGTGGCTATGCGGCGCTCTCGCCGTCGTGAAACTGTACGGCGAGGGCAGCCGGATATCCGCCGTACGATCCGCCGTGCGTTCCGTACTGGCGGTGAGCCTATTGAGTTTGTTCGACGTGGTGCGAAATATCGGTCACGCAGGATTGTCTTTGTACTGGATGTCTCGGGGTCGATGGCTGCCTACTCGCGAGGACTTCTGGTGTTCGCGCACGCGGCTGTCCGGTCGAACGCCCGTTGGGAGGCATTCTGTTTTGGCACTCGCTTGACGCGGGTGACTCACTTGCTTAAGAGCCAAGATCCTGACGAGGCGCTTAGGCGAGCAGGGGACGAAGTTAACGATTGGGATGGGGGGACACAGATTGGGCGCTCTGTTAAACGCTTTCTTGATGATTTTGGTCATGGCGGTCTTGCGCGGGGTGCGATCGTCGTCATGTGCTCGGACGGGCTTGAAGTAGGCGAGCCGCGGGTGCTTGAGGAGGAGATGGACCGGCTTTCCAGGCTTGCGTACCGAGTGGTGTGGCTGAATCCGCTTCAGGAGATTGCAGGTTACCAGCCCCTTGCCTATGGCATGCAGTGTGCACTGCCGTACCTAGACATTTTTGCGAGTGGCCACAATCTTGCAAGCCTGGAGAATCTCGCGTGGGAGCTTGGGCGTCTCTAGCCGGGATGTTTCGCAGCGGGCTCGGGAGTGGTCGGTTGCGGAGATGAGGGACGGGCTGGCTTGGATTGTTCACCGGGGTGACGGGCGTGGCCCTGAACTACCGTCTTGTAATTGTGATGATGGTTTCCTGGTCGTGGGTAGGGTCGGGGTGCGACTGTCGCGTCGGTGCTCCGGGTGCCACGCTCCGTGCGGCGGTCCTTCCGTGATCGTTGGGGCGTTCGTGGTGGTGGTCAGGTCGGTGCTGGGAGGGCCTTGACCGCGTTCCAGGCGTTGATCAGGTTGTGGATCCAGGGCCAGTCGGCGCGCAGGTGCAGCCACCGTTTGCGTTGCGTTGCCCGCGGGTCAGGCGGGCGGGTAGGTGCAGCAGCCGGTAGCGCAGCAGTTTCGGGGCGGCGTCGCGTAGCTCGGCTGCGGGTAGGGGCCAGCAGCCGGAAGCAGGCCAGCAGGTTCGCGGCCAGGGCCACGACCTGGGTCCAGGCGACGTTGATCGCCCAGTGCCGCGACGGCCAGCGGTCCAGGCCCAGGTCGTTGGCCTGTTTGACGTCGTTCTCGACGTGGACGTGGGCGCGGTGGCGGGCGTCGGGCCAGGCCAGCTGCCCGACCTTGGTGTTGATGGCGACCAGCTGGTAGCGGCGGCCGAGCTGTTTCTCCCGTTCGGTGGGCCGCTTGCGGTAGCGGGGGTGCAGCGGCTCGCCACGGACGTTGATCCGCAGCCCGAGGATCTTCGCGTGCCACGAGCCGAGGTCGAGCAGGCCGGTCAAGTCGGCGACAAACGTGTCGTCGACGGGGTCGCCGTTCTGGTCGATCTCGGCCGTCCACGCGCTTGTGGGCAGGGTTTCGATCGCGTCCATCTCGGTGTCGGTGCATGACCAGCCGACCGAGAACTCCCAGTCCCGGCCCTTCACGCCGCCGCCGCCGGCGGCGATGTGTTCGAGCAGCTGGTGGGAGAATCCGGCCCCGTCCAGGCGTACCAGCCACCCGACGCCGGTAGCGGCCCGGGAGCCGGGACACGGCCAGGTCCAGCAGGGCGATGTTGTCGGCGGCGCAGTTCGATGTCGCACCACCGGGGCGGGTTGATCGCGAACAGGTCATCGGTGTTGTCACACGTGGCCAGGTTGGCCGGACTTCCGAAGATCATGAGCACACAGATGGCCGAATTGTGGGTGTGAGCTGC
>WHSY01000629.1 GCA_009379815.1 Pseudonocardiaceae bacterium | reverse complement strand
CTTCGGGTGAACCGCCAAGTACACCCACGAAGAAGGGCAAGGGACCGCCATGAAGACCGTACCTACTGTTCGCGTCGCTGAGGCAGCCGGCGCCGTCGCGTTGCCGGATTTGTCGCAGGAGATTCAGCTGGCGATGACCGACATCGCTGGCGCCGCTCTTGCGGCAAGCTCATCTGCTCTCCGTTACTCCCGTGCTGATGGCGCAGTCCCCAGGTAGGCCAGGTAGGGGTGGTGAATCGAATCGCGCCGCGCGGTCAGGTCACGCTGCCGGTATGGGATGAGCTCCAGGATCGCCAGATCCGTGCCGATAACCGCACCCCGTCCCGCAACGGGATCCAGACATGCTCGCTTTCCCGCACCTGGAAGGGCAGGTTCGTCACCGTCTTCATCAATGATCTCCCCTTGACGGTCGGTTGGGACTCGGTTTCATCCGGGTTGGTCTGCGATGTCGATCTCGAAAGGCAGCGCCGCGAGCACCCGATCGAACTTGTGCTTGAGTTCGGTCTCGTCGTCCGCGCCGATGTAGATGCTG
>WHSY01000628.1 GCA_009379815.1 Pseudonocardiaceae bacterium | reverse complement strand
CCGCAGTCGCTGCACGTGGCTCTGATCAACGTGGCCATGGAAGTGTCTCTCCCTCGTCGCTCACCCGATGAGAGGGAGCGAGCGGGACATCATGACGCCGTTCGGCCGATGATGTCCCGTCACTACCGAGAGGACGTACGTGACCACCCGCATACCCGCGCTGAAGACACCACCAATCGCGTTCGCCCACCGCGGAGCGCGCGCTCACGCGCCCGAGAACACCCTGGAGGCCTTCGCGTTGGCGCTGCGGCTGGGGGCGACCGGGCTCGAGAGCGACGTGTGGCTCACGGCCGACGGCGAAGCCGTGCTCGGCGGTCCGGTCGGGCACCAGGGTCACCCGCTCGATGAGGCCGCGCAGGGACTCCCGCTCCATTTCTGCTCCATCGCCGTCATCCAGGGCCGCCCGGAGGGCCCGGATTTTGGCTCTCCAGAGGGAAGCGGCGCCAGGATGGAGGCTGATCGCCGCCGGCGCCGGTTTCTCGCTCTCAGCGGCAAAAAACGCCCTCTCTGTCTCCAGCTCATCCAGCCTGGCC
>WHSY01000627.1:296-533 GCA_009379815.1 Pseudonocardiaceae bacterium | reverse complement strand
CCGGTCTACCTGTCCCGGACCTTCCGCCACGACTGCATCTATGTCAACGCCGCCGCCGGCATCTCCGAACCGAAGGACCTGGTCGGTCGACGCGTCGGTGTGCCGGAGTACCAGATCACCGCGGCGGTCTTCGCGCGCGGCCTGTTGTCCGACGACTTCGGCGTGCAGCCCGCCGACCTCCAATGGTTCCAGGGCGGCCTGGAGGAGCCCGGCCGGGTGCCGCACACCAAGGTCGAC
>WHSY01000627.1:0-240 GCA_009379815.1 Pseudonocardiaceae bacterium | reverse complement strand
GCACAGATGCTGGAGGACGGGGAGCTCGACGCCCTGATCAGCCCGCGAGTGCCATCAACCTTCAAGAGCGGAGTCGGGAAGGTCGTCCGGCTCTTTCCGGATCCCTGGTCGGTGGCACGCGACTACTTCACGCGCACTCGCATCTTCCCGATCATGCACCTCGTGGTGATCAAGTCCGAGATCGTCGACGCGAACCACTGGGTGGCCCAGACGCTGTCGAAGGCGTTCGTGGCCGCGAAG
>WHSY01000626.1 GCA_009379815.1 Pseudonocardiaceae bacterium | reverse complement strand
CACTGGACTGCGGGGTTGCGGCGGCACGGGTACGGCCGAAGAACCGACGCCTGGCGCCGCCGAGCTCGCGTTCCAGCCGGGCTACGGAGTCGTGGTAGTCGGCGACCGCGCGCTCGGATATCTCGACGACCTCGTCGCGGCCCTCCTTGGGCTTCATCGCCGCCATCAGGCCGGTGATGACCAGCAGTGAGATCAACGCAGTCCAGATATTCCAGGATGCGAAAATCGTCTCGGTGACCGGGATGACCCCGCCATCGAGTTCCTTCTCCAGCGCATTGCCGGGAGTGGCGACGAACAGCGCTGCCGAACTGGAGTACCCCATGTGCCAGATCGCGTAGCCGGCGTAGGCGGACGCGACCAGCAGCGGGTAGTGCAGCCGCAGTCCACGCTCCCGCGCCTGGATCGCCACCTGCCGGGCCACCAGCGCGCCGATGACCAGACCGAACGCCCACGAGATCAAACTGGCGACACCGGCAATGAAAGCCACCATCCCGTAGGCCACCGCAGGCCTGCCAGGCAACCGACCCAACCGGG
>WHSY01000625.1 GCA_009379815.1 Pseudonocardiaceae bacterium | reverse complement strand
GGTTGGGAGCCAACCGGATCCGTCACCGGTACCTTGCGAGCTTCCGGTCCGCCGCCCTTCGTTGTCGCAGGGGCATGGTTGGATGCAGAGCCATGGCTCATGTGTGCGACATGCGGGCCATCGCCGAGCGGGCGAACACACAGCTCGGTCTCATCACCACCGATCACCTACGAGCGCTGGGCACCAGCCGCCAGTCAGAACGGACTCTCGTAGCACGAGGCGCCCTGGAGCGGCTCAGCCCCGAGTGCCCGGCCATCGACGCCCGGGACCAGTGCGTGGCATCGCGCGGGGCCGACTCCAGGGTGTCGACGACCACCCGCTCGACCTGCCCGTCGGTGATCGAGCGCGGCGCACCCGGACGGGGTTCGTCGACCAGCCCGTCGAGCCGGTCGAGCACAAACCGCGACCGCCACTTGCCCACCGTCGCCTCGGCCACCCCCAGCTCGGCGGCCACCGCCTTGTTCGACAGCCCCTCGGCGGCACGCAGCCCGATCCGCGATCGCGTCGCCAGCGCCTGCGCGGTCTTCGGACGCC
>WHSY01000624.1 GCA_009379815.1 Pseudonocardiaceae bacterium | reverse complement strand
GGCGCCGGCGTTGGCGTGATACCGGAAGTGCGAGCCGTCCAGGAACAGGTAGTCCAGCCTGACGTCGTCCAGGCGGCGCCGGCTCCACGCCTCGAACTGCTCCTTCAACTCGTCGCAGATCCGCGACACCGTCGACCGCGACACACTCGCCTGCTCACCAAGCGCCTCGACCAGCGCAGTCTCGACATCGCGGGTGGACAGGCCGCGGACGAACGAGGCGATCACCAGCGTCTCCAACGCGTTCGTCTTCGTCACATGCTTGCCGAATAACTCCGACGCGAACTGTTCGCCGGTGCCGCGCAGCTTCGGCCGCTCGAGCGTGACCGGACCGGCGGTGGTCTTCACGGTGACGTCGCCGTGGCCGTTGCGTGACCCGGGGCGCGCCCGGTCACCGCGGGCGTAGCGCTCACGGCCGAGGAACTCGGTCACTTCAGCCTCCAGCGCGGTCTGCAGGATCAATCGGGCGCCGAGGCGGGCGACGTCCTCGACGACCTCGCCGAGGTCACGATCGGTGGCGAACAGGGCGTCGATCTC
>WHSY01000623.1 GCA_009379815.1 Pseudonocardiaceae bacterium | reverse complement strand
CATCCCCGTGGCCACGTTGAGGGCCCGCCCGGCGGCGGCCGGGCTCTCCATCGCCGCCAGCGAGGCGGCGACCGCGTCCGAGACGTGGACCAGGTCGCGCAGCTGGCCGCCGTCCTCGAAGACCAGCGGGGGCCGCCCGGTCAGCACCCGGGCGGCGAAGATCGCCGCCACCCCGGTGTAGGGGTTCCCCAGCTGCTGCCGGGGCCCGTAGACGTTGTGGTAGCGCAGGGCGACCGCCTCGACCCCGTAGGCCCGCCCCAGCACCAGGGCCAGCTCCTCCTGGTCGCGCTTGGTGACCGCGTAGACGCTCGCCGGCCGCAGCGCCTGCTCCTCGCGGGCCGGAAGCGGCTCCAGCTCGCGGCCGCACTCGCCGCAGCAGGGCTCCCAGAGCCGCGCCCGCAGCCGCTCGGCCGGGCGCGGCGGCGCCGGTACCGGCCCGTGCTCGGGGCAGCGGTGGACCCCGTCGCCGTAGACCACCACCGAGGAGGCCACCACCACCCGGCGGATCGCGTCGCGTCGCGCCAGCACCCCCTCC
>WHSY01000622.1 GCA_009379815.1 Pseudonocardiaceae bacterium | reverse complement strand
CCGTAGCCGAGCAGCAGGAGTGCGCCCGCCCACGCAGGCAGCAGCGGCAGGCCGGTCGTCTCGCCGTAGCGGGTGAGGGCCGAGCCCGCGCCGCTGAGCAGCCACCTGCCGAGGCCCGGCAGCAACGCGACGAGGGTGCCCTCCACCGCCTGGGTCCACACCAGCACCGCGAGCACCGCGGCCACCTGGTTGCGGATCAGCCAGCCGACCCCGGCGCCGACCACGGCGTGTAGTGCGTAGCTGAGCACGCCGCCGGCCAGGATGGCGCCGCCGCCGTGCGCGAGTGGCCAGACCGGTCGCGCGCCGACCAGCAGCGCCACCTCGGCGCCGCCGACACACAGCAGGCCGACGGCGACGCCGAGCGCGGCGCCGGCGAGCAGCCCCGCCCCGAGCTTCGCGGTGACCAGGTCGGCTCGGCGCGGGCAGGCGAGGAACGCCCAGGTGATCGTGCCGTGCCGGTACTCGGTGGTGACGCTGAGCACGCCGAGCAGCGTGGCGGCGACCGTGCCGCCGGTCACCGAGGCGAGCAGCGACC
>WHSY01000621.1 GCA_009379815.1 Pseudonocardiaceae bacterium | reverse complement strand
GGGCGATCCGGCCGAGCTGGTCGAGCGACCAGGCGATGCCTTCGGTGAATCCGGTCCCGTAGCAGAGCTCCAGGCTCTCCCGCAGTAGCCGGTTGGCCAGATCGGTCTTGCCCGTGTACGACGCGGTGGCGCCGAGGTTGATGAGCGCCCACGCCGTGCCCTCGCCGTCGCCGAGTCGTCGGAACATGGCCAGCGCCTCTTCGCAGGTCGCGAACGCCTCGGCGCCGCCGGTGAGCCAGGCCAGCATGCCGAGGTAGTTCAGCGACTCGGCGACCCGCGGCTCGTTGGCGGCGGCGCGCCACAGCGACAGGCTCTCCTCGTGGAACCTGCGGGCACGCTCGTACTCGCCGCGCTCTCTGCAGATGCTGCCGAGCCGCTGGAGAGCCTCGGCGACACCGAGCCGGCTGCCGGTCTCGCGGTACAGCCTCAGCGCCTCCTCGACGCGGGCGGCGGCGAGGTCGTAGTCGCACTGCAGGAAGGCGAGCGCTCCCGCACCGAGCAGGGCCTTGGCGAGCAGTGCCGGCGCGACGCGCCG
>WHSY01000620.1 GCA_009379815.1 Pseudonocardiaceae bacterium | reverse complement strand
GCGTCGCCGCTGCCGCCCGAGAAGCGGCCGCCGTCCCGTCGCCCGGCACCGAAGCTGGGCCCCTACCGGCCGCTGATCGACCGCTGGCTTCGTGCCGACCGCGAGGCGCCGCGCAAGCAGCGCCACACGGCGAAGCGGATCTGGCGGCGACTGGTCGACGAGCACGGCGCCGAGGTCGCCGAGACGACCGTGCGCGAGCACGTGCGCCGGCGAAAGCGCGAGCTCGGCCTCGCGGTCGACGAGGTCTTCGTCCCCCAGGTGCATCTGCCCGGCGCCGAGGCCGAGGTCGACTGGGGCGAGGCGACGGTCATCCTCGCCGGGGTGGCGACCAAGGTGCACCTGTTCGTGATGCGCGCCTGCCACTCGGGGGCCGTGGAGTCCGTCCAGGCGGGGACCGAGGGGTCGCGCCCGCTCATCGGCCAGCTCGGGTCGATCACGCCGGACTCGACCAGTCGTCGCATCCGTAGCTCACGCAGCGCATCCCAGCCGTCGTCGACCACTCCCTGGTAGCTGGCCACGTCCGCCTCGGGCGCGTG
>WHSY01000061.1 GCA_009379815.1 Pseudonocardiaceae bacterium | reverse complement strand
GTGCGGTTCGAACGCTACTGCGATGACGTGGTGATCCACTGCCGCACCGAGGCCGAGGCGCACCAGGTGCGTCATGCGGTCGCGGGGCGGCTGGCCGACTGCGGGGGCTTGCAACTACATCCTGTCAAGACCCGCATCGTGTACTGCCAGGACGGTGCGCGGCGCCGCTCGCACGAGCACACCTCGTTCACCTTCCTGGGATACACGTTCCGGTCGCGGCTGGTGCGCACGAAGACGGGGAAGTACTTCTTCGGGTTCAACCCCGCCATCAGTGACCAGGCCGCCAAGCGCATCCGGACGCAGATCCGCTCCTGGCGGCTGCACCTGCGCAGTGGATCCACGCTGACCGACCTCGCCCGAGAGATCAACCCAATCGTGCAGGGCTGGATCAACTACTACGGACGGTTCTACCGATCCGCGTTGACCTTCAGCCTCAACGGCATCAATCGATACCTGATGCGCTGGGTCACGCAGAAATACAAGCGGTACCGACGCCGCCGGATGCGGGCATGGGACGCCCTGGGTAGAGCCGCACGGCTCCACCCACGGCTTTTTGCCCACTGGCAACTCGTCAAGCCGTGAACGACTGAGTGATGGGAGCCGTGTGAATCGAGAGGTTCACGCACGGTTCTGAGAGAGCCGGGGGGTGAGACTCCCCCCGGCTACTCGCCAGGTTGGGAAATGGCTAGTCGTCCGATGGAGAACACATAGGGTCGGGGTACTGGGTTGGCCGCTCCGGCGAAGAACACGTAGAGCGTGTCACGGTCGTACTCGGTGTCGCCGTAGCGCGCGCATGGGCCGAAGACACCCGCTGTGTACCACGGTTGACCCTGGTCGGCATCGAGAATCCGCACGGGGTCTGTGGTCCAGGCGGTGCGCTCGCTAGACGGTAGGCGTGCTCCCAGCCACCACAGGCCTTGGGACGGAAATCCGGGGGTGGCGAACAGGTTCGGCCCGCGGGCGACGATCATGTCGTACCCGTTGTGACGTGGCGTGACGGCGGCGTCGAAGTAGTTGTCGGTGACCGGGAAGGTCTCGCGGGCCGGGCCCCACTCCAGGCCGTCGTCGCTGTCGACGTACTCGATGCGGTACTCGGGCAGTTCGCCGGGCCCGGCCTGTTTCGGCGCCGCCAGGTACCACATGCGCCACTTGCCTTCCAGAAACCGCACCTTGGGCTCGAACACGCACGGAGTCGCCGTGGTGCCGCGCAACACGGGCTCGCCGCGACGGACCCAGGTGTTGCCGGCGCGTTCCATCACCCCGATCGAGTAGGGCCGCCCCTCGGCCCCGGCTTCGGCGCCGGAGCTGCCCGTGTAGTAGATCCGCTCGCGCATGGTTTCGATGCCACGCTCGCCTGTCACCGACCGTGCGCTGGGGCCGTAGACGTAGCTGGGAGTGTGCAGCCATTCGTCCCAGCGTCCCTGCTCGGGAAGCTCAACCAGCGGCTGCGCTCGGTGCGGCTGGTCTGCGGTGGTGGTGATCGTCCAGTCCGGACTGCTCAACGGTGCGCCCGAGGGCAGGCTCGCCGTGAACAGGTTGACCGCGAAGCTGCTGCCCTCGGCAACGACGTTGGCCGCACCGAAAAACATCCACCATCGATCACCGATCCACTGCACATCGGGATCGGCTGCCGCCACGAGGTTCCTGATCGGCCCGAAGCCAGCGGCGACATCGAAAAGCTGCACTGGCTCAGCATCGGTGCCGACCTGGGGCACCAGCACTTGCCGAACGTAGCTGTCGACGTCGCGCCCCGCCAGGGGCTCTTCGCTCACGGCCACGCCGCTCGCGTTGGCGTGCTGCTTGAGCGGCGTGCGCGACTGCTGTTCGACCCCGCCCCCGATCACGAACGTGGTGATCTGTCCGGAGTCCAGATGGGTAATGGCGTCGGCATCGGAGCTCACCCCGGTGACGTCGAGTCCATGTGACCTCGCTGCCGATACGAGGGCCTCGACGGTCGTCGGTTCACGGCCCAGCACCAGAGTGGTCATAATGATCATCTCCTTCCAGGGGTGGAGTGCGCGCTCGGCACCGCCTGATGATGATCTCTGCGACGACGAGGTTGACGACCCAGCCCAGCACCTGCCCGATCGGGATGAGCGATGGAGCCGAGGCGGCCAGGGAGTCGGCGGTCGCACCGGCGAGCGGGATCTGAGCCAGCAACAGCAACGGCACCAGGATTCGCGACGTGACGGCGAGGAACGTCAGAGCGTAGTTGCGGGTCATCCAGGACCGGTGCGCCTCGACGTCACGACGTCGGATCGCCCGCACCGCGAGCCAGGCGGTCACCAGCCAGCCGATGGACGGGATCACGAGTCCGATCTGTGTGATGAGCCGACCCGAGAGCAACGCGACGGGGATGCCTGCCAGCGCTGACGGCACGACCCCGAGGAAGAGGTAGAGGCGACCGATTCGGCGGTGCCAATGGCGACGCACTCGGATGGCCGGGACGAACTGCAGTGGACCGAGCACGAGGGCGATCATCGCGGTGAAGATGTGCGTGACCAGGAGCGCGTAGTGCAATCCGCTGGTCACCTCGAGCCGACTCGACTCTACGTCGAGCAGCAGATACGGGGCGACCAGCACCGAGCCGACGACGACCGCGACGACGAACAGGAACCAGACCCGACGCCGGTGGCCGCTTCTCGGGCCGGCGCGACCGGCGTCGGCGGTGTCAACGACCATGCCCCAAGTCTCGATCGGCGGTGGCGCCGCGTCATCGCACGGCGAGAGGTCAGGCACCTACGCGCATCGAGGTAGCCGTCGCGGTGTCGCTACGTCGTGCAGATGACGTCGGGTGCCCGCACACTTCGGATAGGCCCACAGCTGGATCGATCAGATCGCGACAGCCGCCGTCGGGGGAGCATTCTCCGGCCAGCCGAGCTACGCCTTCTGCGCCTCTTCGCGCGACCTCACCCAGGCGGCGAAGGCCTCGATCGCATCGACGACCGTGTCGAAGCGGATGGAATGGAACAGGTCGAACGAGTGCTGCGCCCCGGGCAGCTCCGCGTAGACAACCGGATGAGACGAGGAACTCCGCAGCCTCTCGACGAAGAGTCGGGCCGCCTCCACGGGCACGACCGTGTCGTGATCGCCATGGGCCACGAAGAACGGTGGCGCGCCCGTTCCGGCGTGCGCCAGGGGTGCGGAGGGTATCCGCGTGTCGGTTTCGAGGGGGCCGTAGTAGCCGTACAGGGAGATGGCAGCGGTGACCGAGGTGTCCGCACCCTCGAACCCGAGCTGGAACGCGGGGTCGTTGGGCGTGAGGGCAGCCAACGCGGCCAGGTCACCACCCGCGGAACTCCCTGCCACGAACACCACCGCCGGGTCGGCACCGTACTCGTGACCGTGTTCCCGCACCCATGCGATCACCTTCTTGACGTCGATCAGGTGATCAGGAAACCTCGCGGCCGGACTCAGGCGGTAGTTCGCGCTGATGCACACCCAACCCTGGCTGGCGAGCCGGTAGATGAGGGGACGCGCCTCACGGCTCTTCTTGCCACGGTGAAACCCTCCCCCGTGCAGGTGCACCAACGTGGGGCCGCCCGACGGCTGGGAGCGATGGCGGTAGACATCGAGCAGATTTCTCGTACCCGCGTCGCCGTAGCTGATGTTCGCCACCCGCTCGACATCGCTACGACGGGTGAAGAACGGTCCGAACAGGATGCGGACCAACGGAAGGCGGCCGCGCAGTCGAGCGGCCATCCCGGCGTCGATGGAGGTACGCCAATCAGCACCGAGGCCCTCGCTCAAGGCGTGGTCGATCGCGGGGCCCGTCCGCAGCCCCCGCCTGGCGACGGCCACGAGCCCGACCGTCGCCATGGCGGCCAGCCCGAACGCCGCCCAGCCGCCCGTCGAGTCGATATCACCCTGGCCGATGGCCCAACAACGTCGAGGCGAGGAGACAGTAGAAGGCAATGAACGGTAGCTCGTTGACCACGACGCCGAAGCGGAAGAGCAATGCGCCAAGGCCCCCCGGCCGGCGCAGCGGCGCCAAGGCGAGCAACGTGCACCACGCGACGAGCGTCACAGTCACCAGATAACCGATCGGCACGGTCGGCACAGTACCAAACCCACCGATCTGACTTCGGCGGTCTTTCCGGCGGGTAGCGACTGGGTGGCAGGGTCATACCCGTCGTGTGGAGCTTCCGATCTCGCTCATCAGGCCGTGGACGATCTCCGCAGCCGGTTGCTCGGTGCTGACCGCCCCGACCGCCTGCCCGGCGTAGAGGGCCATGGCGGCGATGTCGCCGCGGACGGCGCGGGTGGGGGGCATGGTCGCGAACCGGGGGATGGGGTGGCGCCGCTCGCCGGCTGTCAGCTCGCCCACGACCTCGCCGTCCCCGGATCGGGCACGCTCGGCGGCTGACCGGAGTACGCGGTGCGGTGCCTCGGGCCAGTCCAGCGTGAACACCTCGGTGAGCACGGTGTCGGTCCCGTCCGCGGTGAGGATGGCGGTGAGGTAGTCGGGATGGACGTCTGCCTCGGTCGCGGCGAGGAACCCGGTTCCGACGCGGACGCCGTCCGCTCCCGCGCCCAGTGCCGCTGCTGCCTGCTCGGCGGTCGCGATGCCGCCGGCGGCCAGCACCGGCACATCCACAGCGGCCATAACGTTCGCCAGGATCGCGTCCCGTGGCTCGGTGCCGCGGACGTGTCCGCCGGCCTCGGTGCCCTGGGCGACGAGGAGGTCGCAACCGGCCCGGACGGCCGCTCGCGCCTCGTCGGCCGAGCCGACCTGCCAGCCGACGAACGCGTCCGCGGCGTGCCCGATCCGGATGAGCTCCGGGTCGGGGTCGCCGTAGAAGAACTCGACGAGGTGCGCCCGCCGCGCCGCCAGTTCCACCTGACGCGCATCGAGGAACGGCATCAGGAAGTTCACGCCGAACGGGCGGCCGTCGGTGCGTTCGGCGAGTGTCCCGAGTGCGGCGTCGAAGGCGTCGGGTGGCAGCGGTTGCGGGCCCAGCATCCCCAACGCGCCGGCGTTCGTCACCGCGGCGGCGAGGTCGACCCCGGCCACCAGGCCCATCCCCGCTGACTGCAGCGGCCAGCGGCATCCGATCAGATCGGTGAAGCGGGTGCTCACCGTGTCACCTGCATAGTTCCGGGAGGTGGTCTTCTCCAACGTCGTCTCGGGCTCGGCCATCACGCTCTCCGTCAAAGGGGGTCGGGGCACGAGCAGCGTGGCCGCGACATGGCGTGCGCCGCATCGGGCGAACACCCCATCCCGGCTATCCGAGCAACCGGTGCTCCATCGCGAACAGCGCCGCCCCGGGGCGGGTGGTCACTCCGATCTTGGCGTAGATGTGTTCCACGTGCCGCCCGACCGTCTTCGGCGAGATGGACAGCCGTGCGGCCACCTCACGGTTCGTGGAGCCACGGGCGATCAACGCAAGCACCTCCACCTCGCGCTCGGAGAGCCCGGCCGGGCGCGGGCGGTGTCGGCGGTCACCGGCTTGGCCGTCCGACGCGAGGACCGCGTCGACCGCGGTGCCGTCGAGCCGACCCGCGGTGACCTCGGCCCAGATCGCGTCGCGGGCCTCGCCCGGCAAGCGCGTGGGGCGGTGCGCCCGGTCCTCGCCCAGCGCCGCCCACACGTCGGCTGCGGCGAGCAGCCGTGCCGGGCTCGGCAGCTGCGCGCCGGTCGAGCCGCGGTGATAGCCGGACCCGTCGAGCCGTTCATGGTGCGACCCGGCCAGCACGGCCACCGGCCGCAGCCCGGTGCAGCGGCCCAGCACCCGCTCGGACAGGTACGGGTGCAGCCGGACCTGCTCGGTGGCCTCTACCCCGAGCGGTCCGAGGATCTCCCACACCCCGGCCGGCACGCCCACCGCGCCGAGGTCCGCGACCAGCGCGGCCCGCCGAAGTATCGCGACGTCCGCCGCCGGCAGCCCGCAGGCCCGGCCGGCCTCCCGGGCCAGCTCGGCGACCCGGGACGAGCGGCCCCGGGTCCACGACGAGCGAAGGTCGGCGAAGTCACCGACGGCCGCGAGCGCCCGATCCAGGGCCACCGCACCGACCCGGCGGACCGGCTCCGGCTCGGCCGCCAGCACGTCGTCCCACACCGGCCCCTCGCCGGCCTCGGCCACCCCGACCGCGCGCACGGCGTCCACCACTGCGGGGTCGTAGGCGCGACCGCGGCGCCTGGCGAGCACCTCGACCGCCGCGTCGGTCCCGGCCAGCCGCTGCCACAGCACCGCGTCCCGGGCCACCATCACGATCCGGACCGCGATCGGGATCGCGTCCCCGGCCAACCCGTCGGGGATGCCGCGCCCGTCCCACCGCTCGTAGGCGTGCGCCAGCGCGCCGACGACCCCGTCTCCCAGACCGAGCCGGCACGCCAGCCGTGCCCCCACCTCGCAGTGCGCCGACAGCGAGCGGGCCGCCCCGTTCGGGTCGCCCAGCGCCCCGACCACCAGCCGGGTCCGCCGCACCGGCGACCGGCCCCGGCCGACGCTGCGCACCAGCGTCCCGAGTGCCTCACCCGTGCCGCCCATCGCCACCGGCGCCATCGCCGACAGGAACGCGAGGTTGTCGCCGCCGGCGAGTTGCGCCGTCTCCGGCACATCAGCGGTGCAGCCGAGGAACCGGAGCAGGGCGACGTAGTGGACGTCGGCGGCGGTGCCGGAGTCCAGGCCCAGCTCGTCGGCCACGGCCATCGACAGCCGGCAGGTACGCAGCGCGTGCTCGATCGGCTGCCCCGTGCCGAGGTCGATCGCCAGTGAGATCGCAGCGACCAGGTCGGTCAAGCGGAAGCCTGCGGCGTCTGCGGGATCACCCATGGCCCGAGTATCGCGCCAGCAGGACGGGGTCGGCGTTCGTCGGCGTCGTCGAGCGCCCGCCCGGCACGCTCGCGGCCCGGCTGCTGGCGTTGCGGCGCAAGCACCCGAAGCTGGATGCGTCACGGCATGTGGCCCTCGCGGTCGGCAAGGTGGCGCTCGGCGTGCTGGGGGTGGCGCTGTTCGTCCAGCTGATCGGCCGGCGCGTCGTCGACTGGATCGCCGAGCGCCTGCCGAGCATCGACTGGCCCGACATCCCCTGGCCGGACGTCGACCTGCCGTCGGTCCCGTGGCCGGACATCGACTGGCCGGATCTCCCGGACCTCACCCCGCCCGGCTGGCTGCTCGCTGTGATCGACGGCCAAGTATTGGGCGCCGATCGTGGTCGCGGTCGGTCTGGCCGTCGGCGAGGTCCGGCGCAGGGCGCGCAAGCGGTCGGACGAGCCTGGCCGAAGTACCGGCGCGCTGGGGCAGGCCGGCCCCATCGACTCGAGTACGAGCGATACCGGCGAGGACAGCCCACGCGATGCGCACCGTTGACCCCGAGAAGCACCGGCAGCGGCGGCTCGAGATCATCGGTGCGGCGGTCGAGCTCTTCGCGACCAAAGGACTCGCGCGGACCACCACGGCCGAGATCGGTCGGGCAGCCGGGACGAGCACCGGCAACCTGTTCCACCACTTCCCGTCCAAGCAGGCGATCTTCTACGGGATGTTCGAGGTCAACCGCAGCGACTGGAACGCGTCGTTCGAGGCGGCAGCCGCCGACCCTGACCCCTGGGCGGCGCTGTTGGGGTGGTCGACCGGCTCGCCGAAGAGGCCGGGCACCCGATGATGGCCGGACTGCTGGTCGAGATCATCGCCGCCAGGCAGGTCGCCAACTCAGCGGAGCGGATCATCACCGCTCTTATACACCCGCCCGGTACGGGAGCCAAGGTCGTTCTCGCCGGCACTGTCGGCGGCACGCTGCGTCCTGCGAGACGCGTTGCTGTCGGGTGTGACCTGACGAGCTCATATTTCAGCCGGAACTGTCAGGCCTGCGCAGTACCGTTCTTCCAGCCGACAACCGATGGAAGGGCACCATGACCACAACCGAAGAGACCGTGACCGGTGAGCGTGCCGACCTGCTGGAGACGCTGGCCAAACACCGGTACTTCCTGCGCTACACCCTCCGAGACCTCACCGACGACCAGGCAGCGCAACGCACGACGGCGAGCGAGCTGTGCTTGAGTGGGCTGATCAAGCACGTCGCTTTCACCGAGCGGCAGTGGATCAACTTCATTCTCGACGGTCCCTCGGCGATGGGGAACTGGGATGAGTCGAGCATGGATGACTGGTCGAACGGCTTCCGCGCGATGGAGGGAGAGACGCTGGCCGCGCTGCTGGACGAGTACGAGCAGGTGGCGCGCCGGACCGATGAGCTCGTCGTGCAGCTGCCCGATCTGGACGTCTCACACCCGCTGCCCGAAGCTCCCTGGTTCGAGCCGGGCGCACGCTGGTCGGCGCGGCGAGTGCTGCTCCACGTGATCGCGGAGACCGCTCAGCACGCCGGTCACGCCGACATCATCCGTGAGTCACTGGACGGTGCCAAGTCCATGGGGTAGCCGAGATCCCGGTCGGTTCACCGTTCGTAGAGGGCGTCGTAGGCCCCCTGAGCGGTGTCGGACTGCCGGGAGTCCTGTGTCACGGCCCAGTGCCGCGTCACGCGATCGACCGCGATGGTGGTCCACCCATCACCGTCTTCGTCGCTGAGGTGGAATAGCAGCGAGTGGGCGTCATGTTCGACGCGCAGCCGATGCCGGGATTGGCCTGCTCGTGCAGGCCCCGTGCCACCCTCGTCTCAACGCTGTACGCAGCGATGAACGAGGTCCATCGCCCCCGGCCAGCGGGAGGCCGAGTCGGCCTGCCGTCGGCTCCTTGCCCCTGTGACACGGCTACGCCTCGCTGTCCCGGCACCTCTTTTACCCTCGCTCAGTGGTTGGTTGCTTCGGCGAGGACAACGAGGTACCCGTCGAGGTCGCGAATCCAAACTTCGCGGTGACCAGCATTCGGGTTGACGTGTACGGCGGTGTCGATCCGGGCAGCAACATCGCGGATCCGGCGGACGGCAGCGTCGAAATCGTCGGCCTCGAACCAGACCGCGACACTGTTTCCGGTCGGCTGCTCAGGGTCAGCGATGGCGCCGTGGTGGTCGCCGACCTACGGAAGGAACAGGACGTTCGGACACGACCGCACACTAGGCCCGCCGCTGGCGGATGTCTTGGACGAACCGGAGCTTCCATCCGCGTCAACCGGGGATTTCCCGCCTGCCGTGAACGTTACCGAGCCGGCCCGGCCTGGCGCTGGTAGTCCTCCGCCACCTTCGTCAGGCGCTCCCGAAGCTCCTGGTCGGTCTCGCCCTCGTGGCGCACCAGATCGTCCAGGGTCATGCCCTCCATGCGATCCACGGCCGCGTTGAGCTCATCGCCGTGGTTGGCCACGAACGCGTCGATCCCGGGGCCGAGCTGAGAGTCGAGCATGCTGTTGATCTCCTTGTTGATCTGCTCGCGCTCGGTGGGGGTGATCGCCGACCGCGACTCGGACGGCGCATCGGGGGCGGCCACGGGCTGCCGGTCCTGCGGCACGTCGTCGGGCGGCGAGACGTCGACCTCAGCTGGCCCGGTGATGTCCCGATCGGGCTCGGGCTCCGGTTGCGGCGCGGGCGCATCGTCCGGTGGCCCGGTGGCTTCGACGTCGGACACGCCCCGCCGCTCGCCGTCGCCGGGTGCTGCGTCGTTGATGACGTCCGGCACCCCGATACCGTTCCGGTCGGGGTCGTTGTCGGCCTCCGGCCCTGGTCCGTCGCGGTCCGGTTCCAGTTCGTCGTCAGGCTCTGGCCCCGGGTCGTCGTCGCCATCCTGCGGTTCGGCGTCGGGCTCGACTTCCCGCCCGGCCGCCACCACCGGCGCCTCCCGTTCGGGAGCGGGCGACGGGTCTTGCTCCGCCAGCGCCAGCACCGCGTCCGCGGTGGGCGCCGCGTCCACCGGCTCCGGCGGCGGCGCGGCCATCGCCGCATCCACGCTTCGCTGCCACGAGACGAGCTGCCCGCGCTGCTCGGTGGACTGCCGGGCCAGCCGGTCGGCCTGCGCCCGGAGCTGTTCGCTGGCCGTGGTGTCGCCCAGCGCAAGCGCGTTGCGCACCTCGGCGAGCCGCTCTTCGGTGGCGGTCAGGTCCGAGCGCGATTCGCGCAGGGCGTCCCAGGCGTCCAGCTCCGCGGCCAGTGCCGCGCGCCGCTGCGTGAGCTCGGTCAGATCGGACTGTAGTTCCTGGACCGGTGCGGGGGGGTCGCCGGCGCGACGTTCCGGCGGTAGTGCCGCCCAGGTGGACTCGGCTGCGGCGAGCCTCTCGAGCTGCTGTGACATCGCAGCGAGGCGTACCCGAGCGCCGGCGGCCCACTCATCGGCGTTGGCCGGTAGCGGCGGGGCCGGGGCGGGCTCGATCCGTGTCGGTCCGATGGCGACCGGTGGGGGCGCCGCGTCCTGCTGATTGGCGGTGATGGCGACGGCCAGTCCGCCCAGAGCGCCCGCCGGAACCAGCAGTCCTACCGCAGCGGCCGTGAGTCGCACCCGGGGACGGGATCGTACTGGCGGCGGGTGCGCCTCCGGTTCCTGGCGCAGCCATTCCTCGCCCGGCACCCCCATCACCTCGTAGCCACCGGCGAAGCGGTGCAACGAACACACCACGCGCTCGGGTCGCCAGGGTGCTCGGGCCAGCAGGTCGTACTGGTTCGGCAGGCCGTCGTGCCGTACCGGAAGCCCGGCCAGGTGGGAATGTGGCCAGCTCGCGTCGTTGGGCAGCGACCACCGGCGTCGCCGGAGTCCCACCTCGTGGGCCCACCGCGTCATGATCAGGATCGCCCGCTGTTCCGGGCCGGTCAGTCCGATGTCGTCGCTCACGAGAACTCCCGATGCTCCACGGCCCCGCACCGCTCGGGGCAACTGCGAGTCAATCAGTTCATTCCCACGCTGAGCCACAGCCGAACTGCGGTTCCTTCCGGGGCCGAGCGCACCTCGAACCCGTCGACCAGCTGACCAACGAGCCACAGCCCGTAGTCACTCGTGGATGACGGCGCGGGCAGTCCCTCGTCGGCACGGCTACCCTCGGCGAGGGCAGGCCCGCGGTCAAAGACCTCGCAGGCCACCGTGTCCAGCTCTGCCCACACGAGGACGGTTCCGCCACCGGCCCGCTCGAGCGCATTGGTGGCGACCTCGTTGACCGCCAGCTCGAAGTCGTGGGCGCGGTCGTCCGACACTCGCTGCCGGGCACGGGTCCAGGCCAGCTCACGTACCGGCTTCAGCGTGCTGACCTGTAATGGCGTCTCGTCACGACCGCCAGACCGGCCGGGCCCGAACGCGCATGGCGGTCGGATGGAGACCGTGCCCCACGGCCTGACGACCGCCGCTGCGTCTCCAGGACCGTTGGCCACACCCACTTCCGACCTTCCCTCAGCCATGTCTCCGGGCCATCGTCACGCCGGCGTTGTTGACCAGCAGATGCAGCCGCGAGCGGGCTGCCAGGACGGCCGAGGCGGCCTCGTGCACCGAGGCCAGCGAGCCGAGATCGAGCGCGACGATCTCCAGCGCCGCGTCCGGGAGCTCGGCCAGGATGGTCCGTCGCGCCGACTCCGCCTTGTCGAGGTTGCGAACGGCCATGACGACGTAGGCGCCCTTGCGGGCCAGCTCACGTGCCACCTCGAGACCGATACCGCCGTTCGCGCCGGTCACGACGGCGACGCGACCCGTCTGGTCGGGGATGTCTGCGGGACTCCAGCTCACGGCAAGCTCCAGCAACGAGGGGATGGTGGCGACGCCACGGTGAGGCTCGTCATGTTGTGGGCGGCCGGCCCAGCAGCGTGCCCATCGCCGTGACCGCCTCGGCGACGTCGAGTTCGGGATCCAGCAGCGCGTGCAGCAGGAGTCCGTCACCGGCGGCGGCGATCAGTGTTGCCAGCGCCGCCGGTGTCGCGCCCGACGGCACCACGTCGCGGTGCTGTTCGGCGTGCACCAGATCGGCCAGCAGCCGCCGGTAGTCCCGCAGCATGGTGGCGAGGCGGTGGCGCAGCGGGTTGTCCCGTTCGGACTCGCGCATGGCCTCCATCAGCACCCCGGTCAGCGCCGGATCGGTCGAGTCCAGGGTGCCCAGCCAGGTAGTGATCAGCGGCATCAGGTCCGCCAGCGTCTCGACGGCTTCGAGCTCGCCCAGCGGGAACATGTGCTCGACGGTGTACAGCGCGGCCTCGGTGAGCAGCTCCTGCTTGCCTCGGAAGTGATAGCTCACCGAGCCGTGCGGTACGCTGGCCCGCTCCGCGATCGCCCGTGTGGTCACCCGGCCCCACCCGACTTCGGCGATCAGCTCTGCCGCCGCGCGGAGTAGTCGCTGCCGCGTGCGCGTGGAGCCACTCCGCTCGGCGCTGGACTGTCCAACTGGCCTGTCCACATGGCCACTGTGGCCGGTGGGTGGCGTGATGTCAAAGGTCAGATCAGCTCGGCCAACCCGCCGACCGAGCTGCGCGCGTGGTTGACGACCAATGTGTCGAGCGAACCGAACTTCTCCACTGCCCGCATCACGAGCAAGCGGGGGGCCTCGGCATCTTCGAGATCAACCTCGGCGTGAGCCAGTTGCGACCCCTCTCCACCCAGGCCCGCAACAACGCCCTCGATCCCCGCCGGGTCCGACCCCCACGGCTCGGTGGCATCGTATGGACTCCACGAGTGAGCGAACACCCGAGCACCGTCTCGAAGTAGCCGGTGAGCGATCGCGAAACCGATCCGCCCGGCGGCTCACACCGGTGACCAGCGCAGTCCTCGGCGATCCCGCCATCTAGTCGAAGAACTTGCGCTGCCGGAGTTCGGCTCGACGGCGGGCGATGCGCCATCCGGCAGGTGTTCGAGCCATGACGTCGTAGTAGTCGCCGGTGAAGGGCGGTCCTTCGTTCGGGAAGCACACCAGCTTGCTGTGGGCGCGTACGGTTCCGTCGTCGTCCTCGGTCACGACGACATTCGTGGTGTGGTGAGCGTAAGCGTTGCGGCCCTTGAAGGTGGCCACGATGTCACCGATACCGTGCAAGTTCGGTCGGCCGCTGTCGCTGAGGTCGAAGACGAAGTCCGCGGCGAAGACCTGGTCGGCGCGATCCCAGTCATGGTCGTCGACGACGTGCCCGTACAGGGCGAGCACCTGGTGGATCTCCACGACGTCATCGCGTGACGACATCGCCGGCAGTCCCTTCGGTTCCATCGGCCTGGCCGCGTATCGCGGGCCGGGGAGGGGCAGGCGAGGAGAGCGGCGAACCTACCGGGGATGCTGGCGGGAGAGTCTCGCCGTGGCACGGCCGGAGCCCGTCGAGGGAGATCTGCAGGAGCCGGCGCCACTGCTGGTCGCCCGCCTGCACCTGTACGATCCTGCCCAGCGAGATCAGCAACAAGGAAATGTCCCCGCTGGTCACATCAGGCCGCAGTACCTCGGCCTCGTGGCAGCGGGCGAGGAGCTCGTCAATGATCGGACGCAGCCGCTGCGTGCATTCGGCGGCCGCCGGGGTCGTGTCCCAGGAGTCGGCGAAGCGTTCCAGCATCGCTCGGTGACGAGACTGGCGGGCCAGCGCATCGTCGAGGAAGGCCGACAACGCCTCCCACGGGTCACGATGGTCGGCAGCAGCCTGGCGCGCGGACCGTGTCCATGCCAGGAAGTCCTCGTGCAGGACGGTGTCGAGTAGCTCGTCCTTGGTCGGGAAGTGCCGGTAGAGGGTGCCCATGCCGACACCGGCGCAGCGCGCGATCTCCCGGACATCGACCTGGCGGCCCCGCGCAGCGAACACGGCCGCGGCGGCTTCCATGATCGACTTACGGTTTCGCGCGGCGTCAGCCCGCGGCGGGCGCGGCCCGCTGCGGGTCCGCTGCGCTGGCTGTTCCACTCCTCGAACCTACGCGGATGCAGTGAAACGTAGCAAGCGCTCCGCTTCTGCTAGCCTCAACAGGAGCGGACGCTCCGGTACGCCGGGTGGCCGAGGCGAGTCGACATAGAGGAGATGCAGATCGTGGAGCTGTCCATGGTGGACCTGTCGCCGGTGCCGCCCGGCGGGAGCCCGGTGGAGGCGTTCGCTGACAGCGTCGACCTGGCGCAGCGGGCCGAGGAGTGGGGTTACTCGCGCTTCTGGGTCGCCGAGCACCACGGGATCGGCGGGGGCAACGCCGGCAGCAACCCCGAAGTGCTCATCGCCAGAATCGCTGCGATGACCGAGCGGATCCGGGTGGGTTCGGGCACCGTGCTGCTCAACCACTACAGCCCGTTCAAGGTCGCCGAGATGTTCCGGGTACTGCACGCGATGTCACCCGACCGCGTAGACCTGGGTCTGGGCCGGGCCAACGGGCTGCCGGTGGTCGACTACGCGCTGCAGCGTGACCGCTCCCAGATCCAGCACTTCGACGACCACGAGCAGCAGGTCACCGAGGTCCTGGCGTGGCTCGATGCCGCCTTCCCCGACGACCACCCGTTCTCCCAGGTCCGGATCGTCGACGGCTTACCCGGCAATCCCCAGCCGTGGCTGCTCGGTTCCACCCCCATCAGCGGGGTTATCGCGGGCAAGTTGGGTATGCGGTACTGCTTCGCCGGGTTCATCAACCCCAAGGGCGCCAAGAGTGCCGCCGAGACCTACCGGGAGCATTTCCGCCCCTCGCCGTTCCCCCAGCGGGGTACAGCAGCCGTACGTCTCCCTCGGAATCAACGTCACCTGCGGCCAGACCGACGCCGAGGGCGATAGGCTGCGCTCGACCGTGGAGTTGTTCTACCGGCGACTGCGCTCCGGAAACCTGCCCCGAGGGCCACTACCCACCCCCGACGAAGCGATCGCCGAGCTCGGCGGGGTCCCGTCCCCGAGCCACGTCGTTCCCGGGTCGTGGCCACAGCACGTCTCCGGTGGACCGCAGCGCGTGCGCGACATGCTCGAGGTGATGGCCGCCGACCTCGGCGCGGAGGAGATCGTCGTCCAGGATCTCATCTCCCGCAGGGACGACCGGATCCGCTCCTACGGGCTGCTCGCCGACGCGTTCGCGCTGACCGCCCGTACACCGGTACCGGCGGTGTGACAGCGCAGGTCCAGCCGTCCGATCCGGGGCCATTAGTCGTCATCGGCGCAGATCTCGGCCTCGACCCGACCGTCGTCGATCTCCACCTCGAGGTCGAGCGCGTCCTCGCCGTCGCGCCGGAAGTCGCTCTCCACCTCCTCGCTCCCGTCATCGTCGACCCGCGAGGTCCAACCGGGGTTCGTCCTGATCTCCCCGAGCACCAGACGATCTCCCTCGCGACGCACGACCGCGGTGCCCGCCTCGAAGACCGTGTACACCCCGTCGCGTGCCTCCGGGACGAGCACACACTGGTCACGAGCCGGGCGAGCGGGCTGGTCGGCGTCACCGGAACCCGCCGGAGGCGGGGCTGCAGGCTGTGTCGTCGGTGGGAGCTGTGTCGTCGTTGGGAGCTGTGGCGTTACCGGAGCCTGCCCATTCGGGCCGGTGGTGCCCGGAGAAGTCGGCTGGGGATCCTCGCTGCTGCCGCAGGCCGTCAGGACCAGAGCAGCGGAGGCCGCCAGGATCCCGGTACGCGTCACACGCATGACCCTCCTCGGTGCACCCGTGGCATGTCGGCGGCGGGCGAGGACCCTGCATACCCCTGTTGAGCGATGGCGAAACGAGCGCATGGCGACGGCGTCGCCGACCTCGTCAAGGGCTTGGCTCGTCCCGGGACGGGCGGACCACGGTCGTGGGGCTCGTGAGCAGGCCCTGGAGGGGCTATGGTTCACGATCGCAAGGATCGGCGGCTCGAAGGGTGAGGTGTGCAGGCGCGACGCGAGCCAGGGGACCTCTCCGAGGAGGAACGCCAGCAGCTCCACCGAGCACATCAGCGATTGTGCAATGCCTCGCACGCACTGGAGGCGCTGACTGTGATCGAGCCGGTCCGGGGCCGTTGGGCCGCCACGCCGGCACCGCCCGACGTCCTCGAGGCGGCCCGGATCGAGCTTCACCAGGCGTGTCAGGAACTCTGGTCGGTGCAGGGCGAGCTGCTGGGCTGGGAGCCCCCCGCCGGCACGACGGCGCGTGGTGATCAGTGACCGGAGTTGCTTGCTGGCCCACTCCGGCCGTTGCTAGTCTGATCACGTGCGCAGCGTTGAGACCGTACGGTCGCGCGTCGGCTGAGCCAGGCGTCCGACGCGCGACCTCTCCGCTCGTCCGTTGCGGGCGCGCACCGCATACGGTTGTTCCCCGAGGCCTGGCTCGGCTCCCCTCATGCCAAGATCGGCTGGAGCCTCCAGTATGGACCTCATGTCACGTGCCCCACTCGCCGATACCGCGGCGCGCATCCATCTCCGACACGACATCGTGACGGCCGATGGGATCGACGGCGTGTTCCGGGTTGCGACCGCGCTGCGCGAACACGGCTACCGGGTGCGGGATTTCACGGCGGACGTCCGTGAGGGAGTCGTGCTCAGCTCCCTGACGTGCACGGTGTACCTCACTTCTGAGGAATCAGACCTTCTCATGAATCGGCTACGGCAAGTGCCCTCCGTCGTTTCCGTCGAGCAATGCTGATCTCGCGTGGGCAGCTTGCGCCTGGTGGCGCCGAGGCCGTCGACCTCAGGGCTGGTGCCGTCGGCAGAGCGTCGCGCCGTTTGCCATGGCGCGCACCGGCGTCGCTCCCTGGCCGACTGGTCGGTGTGGCCTGCGTGTCGACGTCGCCTGATCGGCACACCATTGACGACGAACGGCAACCGGAAAAATCGGCAGGTGGTCGCTTCTTTACCCCTTCGTGAAGCACCGACGAGTGAGACTTCACTTGGATGGACGACGTCATTTGTTGCTGCTAGCCTCCCGGCACCGCTCGCGATCACGCGAGCGCATCAGCGGGTAGCTCCCGGTGCCACCGGGCAGCGCGCGAGGAGCTGGCGTCGTAGATGGTGGCGGGTGAGCAGCGTGGTCGCCGGCCGTGGCCGGGAGCTCGGGGAGACGCGCTCACTGCCTGACGACCGTCTACTCAGGACTCGAGGAATCAGTGTCTGCCGGATTGACGACGGCGGGGTGGAGGTCACAGTGGAGCAGCAGGCGGAGCACGACAACGAGGACGGGATCGCGTTCGACACGGTGTTGCGCGGGTATGATCGCCGGCAGGTCGACGAGCGGCTGGTGTTCCTCCGCACCGAGCTGTCCGCCGCGGAGGAAGGGCTGCGCGCGTCGCAGCAGCGGACGTCGGTCCTCGAGGGTGAGCTGGAGCAGGCGCGCACCAAGCTGACCCAGCGCTCCGACACCGACATGGAGAACAGCTTCGGCTTCCGAGTGGAGCGGATCCTCCGGCTCGCCGAGGCAGAGGCCAAGCAGGTCCGCAGCCGCGCGGACGACGAGGCCGCCGAGGTGACGAGGCAGGCCAATGACGACATCGAGGCCCGCCGCCAGCAGGCCGAGCAGGACCTCACGACCAGGATCCAGGCCGCGGAGCGCGACATGTCCGAACGCGAGGCTGCGGTGTCCGAGCGGGAGCGGCAGGTCGAGGCCAGCGTCTCGGCTGCCCGGCGCGAGGCGGACCAGCTGCTCGCGACGGCACGCAAGGAAGCCGATGTCGTGCGAAACGACGCCCGGGTCGAAACCGAGCAGCTGCGCACCAATGCTCACACCGAGGCCGAGACCGTGCTGGCCAGCGCGAAGGCCCAGGCGGAGAAGCTGATCGCGGACGCCGATGCGGCTGTGACGGAACGCGAGCACGCCGGCGAGCGGGAGCTGGACAGGCTCACCTCACTGCACGACGAAGTGGGCGGCAGGCTGGAGGCGACCTTCAAACTGCTCGAGGCGCACTTCGTGCGCCCGAACGGGTCAGGGCCTGAGCCCGAGCCCGGTCAGGGAAACCGGCCGGACGAGGGCACCGAGCCTTCGGCGCAGCGCGAGGAAGGCGACGCTCCTGCCCCTGACGGCGCCAGTACCGCCGCAACCACGAGCGCGAGCTAGCGGCGACGGCGTGAAGCCCACTGGGCTGCGGCCCGAGCCGCTCCGACTGGTTCCCCGAATGGAGTGAATACGGTCGCGAGACTGCCCTTCATCGGCTGGAAAATACGCTGGGAGTGCCGGCTGGGAGGGGTTGGCCGAACACTCGGTAATCGTTCCCGCGAATAGGCGGTAGCGCAACCGACTGCACTGTATTCAGCTGCCGCGATGCGGCCGCATGATAGCGTGGGTTATGAATGAAGACCGCCGTATCGCAGGACTGCCCGATGACCTTCCGAACGGGGACGAGCAGGCGGCGGCGTCATGGAGCGTGGAAGAGCAGACCGCCCTGGATGCCGGCGAGTGCACCCACGTGATTTGCAAGAACGTCGAGGTGAACGTCGGCTACCAGGGGCTCGCCGACGGTTCGGCCCTGTCGCAGTCAGCCGCGGTGAGTGATGATCTGCGAGCTGCCTGGAAGACGAAGCTCGAGGACGAGGGCAAGCTGGATTCCGGGACGAAGACCGTCGGAGACGTCATCTTCGGCTCGGGTGAGCCGAAGTAGCTGAACAGGCACCCGGCTGTCCCGGCCCGGGCCGGCTGTCCCGTGCCGGGACAGCCGGCCCGGGTGACTTCGACACGACTCCCGCTGGTGGTACGGGCCGACGTCAGTTGCCCGCGGTCGCCGGTGCCTTCACCTTGGCGCCGGCGTCCCACTCGGAGAATGTGATCGTGAGGCCGCCCTGCGGGGCCTTGCTCTCGATCTTCATGGGGTAGGGGTCCTCGGAGTCGTCCGCGATGTAGAACATCGACTGACCCTGTTGCGGTTTGAGCTTGACGACGTCCTGGTCGCCGATCTTGCCGGTGCCCGCCTTGGTGAACTTCTGCTGGGGGTTCAGCAGCTGGTCGAGCAGGGCCTTCTTGTTCACCGCCTGGACGAGCTTGGACGCGGCGGGGTCCTGGGCCGAGAGCTTCTGGAAGCCCGGGCTCGGCTGGTTGGGGATGCCCTTGGCGTAGACGGCGTCACCGACCTTGACGATGCTGACCGTCTGTCCCCCGGAGCTGATCTCCTCCTTGCCGTCGCCGCTGTTGGTCAGCAGCAGGCTCACCTTGCCCTTGTTGGCACCCTTGCTGAGGTCGCCGGTGATACGCACGGAGCTGGCCTCGTTGGCGGCCTTCCTCGCCTCGTTGAGGATCTGGTCCGCTGGTTTGTCCGCCTGGCTGCTCCCGCACGCCGCGACGGTCAGGAGCAGGGCCAGTAGGCCGGCCGCCGCGTTGAAACGCTTTGCCACTGGGTTGCCTCTTCGCTGTCGAGTCCCGGCCGCGCCCGGCCGAAGGCGTAACAGTAACGATCGGGTCTCGATGCCGATACGGGGGGTTGCGGGGGCCACTCATGCAGTCGGCGAGTTCGCCGCGGCGATGCTCGGAGTGGCTGATCGCACGGCGAGGGGCGCACGATTGCTGCGGTCGGATCGCTAGTCTGTGTCCCGCCGTGCACGCAGCACCGACTGGGGGTCTGTGCAGACGAGGAGCGAGCGGATCATCAACACGGGTCAGACGATCGCGGGGCACTACCAGGTGCTCGAGCGAATCGGCAGCGGCGGCATGGGAGTGGTCTGGCGCGCTCGTGACGAGCGCTTGCAGCGCTTCGTCGCCGTGAAGCAGCTGCTGCTGCAACCGGGGCTGTCCGTCGCGGAGGCCGACAATGCGCGGCAGCGAACCCTGCGTGAGGCGCGGATCGCGGCGCGGCTGCAGCATCCGAACGCCATCGTCGTCTTCGACGTCGCCGAGCACGACGGCGAGCCGTGCCTCGTCCTCGAGTACATGGCTTCGCGCAGCCTCGCCGACGTGCTGGGCGACCGCGGGGCGTTGCCCGCCTCCGAGGTCGCGGGGATCGGCCGGCAGATCGCCTCCGCGCTGGCGGCGGCGCACGGCGCAGGAATCGTGCATCGCGACGTCAAGCCGGGCAACGTCCTGATCGACGACACGGGCATGGCGAAGATCACCGATTTCGGTGTCTCCCGCGCCGCCGGTGACGTCACCGTCACGCAGACGGGTGTGATGGCGGGGACGCCTGCCTACCTCGCACCGGAGGTCGCCCGCGGTCAGGAGCCGACGCCGGCTTCCGACGTGTTCTCACTCGGCGCCACGCTCTACACGGCCGTCGAGGGGCGGGTGCCCTACGGCGACACCGGCAACCAGCTCGCGCTGCTGCACGCCGCCGCCGCCGGCCGGGTGGATCCGCCGCAGTGGGCGGGCCCGCTGGGCGACATGCTGATGCGGTTGCTGCAGCCCGACCCCGTGCAGCGCCCGGACATGGCGCAGACGGCGGCCGGACTCGCCGCGCTGGCGCGGAACCCGTCGACGGCAGGCAGCGCCCCATCACCGATCAGCGCCCAGTCGCCGATGAGCGCGCAGTCACCGATGAGCGGGGAGCCAACCGAGCCCGGCGTCGGTGCCGCGACACAGCCGGGATCGCGGTCGCTCCCGGCGACGTCCTACGCCAACCGGGCGGGTGCGCAGGACCGCACGCGGGGCGACCGCGGCCGGCGCAGGCGGCGTGCGCTGCTGATCGCGGGGATCGCCTTCGTCGTGCTCGCTGTCGGCGGGCTGGGGCTGGTGTCGTTGCTCGACCAGCCGGCCGGCACCGATCCGGGAGAGGCTGTCGCCGGCCCGCGCTCGCCGGTGCCGACCCCCACCGAGCCCACCGAGACGACGCAGCCGACACCTGCCCCGGTGCAACCGGCCGCTCCGGATCTGTCCGGAGGGCCGATCGAGTGGAGTGCCGCCGGCCAGCTGGTGATCGACTACTACAACGGGCTGGACGATCCGGCGTCGGCATGGTCGATGCTCTCCGCCTCGGCTCGTGAGTCGTTCGGTGGCGAGTCGGCGTTCCGGGAGTACTGGAGCGGTTTCACGCGGGTCACGGCCCAGAACGCCCAGGGCGTGACCGTCAACGAGGATGGCTCGGTCGACGTCCCGGTCGACGTGACCTACACCACGGAGGCAGGAAGCCGGCAGGAAAAGCAGGTACTACGCGTGACCAGGAAGGACGGTCAGCTGCTGATCGACTCCGTAGCGCGGTGACCCGATCAGGCCTCGTCGAACGCCGCGCGCAGGTCGGCCAGCTCCTGCTGGACCTCGTCCTCGGCCGCTCCCGCGCTGGCGGCGGCCGGCTCGACGCCCAATGCCCTGAGCAGCTGCGCTGCGGGCTCGGCCGGGTCGCCGGTCTCGCCCAGCACCGGGTGCAGCCCCTCGTCGACGAGGTGGTGGAACACCACGTTGACCAGGGTCCAGGGGTTGTACTTGTCACTCATCGGGGTACCTCCGAACACCGTAGACACCGACGAGGTCTGGCTCCTGAGTATCAGGGAGGTAGCCCCTGTCTCGCAGCCCCGGGAGTGTTCTACAGCACCCCCCGCACGAACAACGCCACGTTCGCTGTGACCCGTGCAGAATGCGGTTCGCGGCCGGCTGCAACGCGACAGCGGGCCTACGGCGACGTGGAGGTGGCTCGTGAGTGGTGGCGCGCAGGTCCGGGCGGGAATCGTCGTCACCGGCACGGAGCTGCTCACCGGCCTGCTCGCCGATCGCAACGGGCCGTGGGTGGCACAGCAGCTCGGGGGTCTCGGGGTCGAGGTCGCGACCCTGCTGTGCGTCGGTGACCGCCCGGACGACCTGGACTCCTCGCTGCGCTTCCTCGCTTCCCAGCAGGTGGACCTGATCGTCACCAGCGGCGGGCTCGGCCCCACGGCCGACGACATCACCGCCGAGGTGGTCGCGCGCTTCGCGGGTGTGGAGCTGGCCCTCGACGAGGCGATGGAGGAGCGGATCGCGTCGATCCTCGCGCGCTTCACCCACCTGTCGCGGTTCGATGCGGGCGCGATGCGCGCGGCCAACCGCAAGCAGGCGTTGATTCCTCGCGGCGCGGCCACGGTCGACCCGGCCGGGACCGCTCCCGGGCTCGTCGTGCCCGTCGACGGCGGCCCCACCGTGATGGTGCTCCCCGGGCCGCCCAGGGAGCTGCAGGCGATGTGGGAGCCGGCGCTGGCCACCGCGCCTGCCCGCGCGGTGCTCGACCGAGCCCACCCGTACGTGAGCGTGTTGCTGCGGCTGTTCGGACTGCCGGAGTCGGAGATCGCCGACACGTTGCGGGAGGTCGGGGCCGAGGCCGACCTCTCGCCGCTGGAGATCACGACCTGCCTGCGCCGCTCGGAGCTCGAGGTCGACATCCGACACCGCCCGGGGGCCGAGCCCGTGCGCGACAAGGTGGTCGCGGAGATCGCACAGCGCCACGACCAGTACCTGTTCAGCTCGGACGGCAGCTCGATCGACGATCAGGTGGCACAGCTGCTCGCGGATCGCCGGATCGGTCTCGCCGAGTCGTGTACCGGTGGGTTGCTGGGTGGCCGGCTCACCGAGCGAGCGGGGTCGTCGGCCTACGTGGCGGGCGGGGTCGTCTCCTACTCCGACGCGGCCAAGACCGAGCTGCTGGGGGTGCCCGCCGGCATGATCGAGCGGCACGGCGCGGTCTCGCCGGAGGTCGCCCGCGCGATGGCCGACGGTGCGCTGCACCGGCTCGAGGCCGACCTCGGCTGCGCGATCACCGGCGTCGCGGGGCCAGGCGGTGGCAGCGAGGCGAAGCCGGTCGGGTACGTGTGTGTCTGTGTGACGACCGCCGGGGGCGCGGTGCTCGCCCGCGATCTCGTACTGCCCGGTAACCGGGCCGACGTGCGCGAACGGTCCGTGACACTGGCCATGCACATGATCCGGCAGCTGCTGGGGGAGGGGGCCGACGGCGGACGGACACGCACACCGTCCGGCGGGCGCTGACCGCCGGCCACATCGACCCCGCCGGGTCAGGTCCGGTGCAGCCGCATGGCCAGGTCGGGGCCACCGCGCAGCGTCTGGTAAACGACACAGTACCGCTCACTGAGTTTGGCCAGCGTGGCCAGCTGCTCGTCGTCGGCGTCGGTGTCGAGCTCGATGTCGAGCTGGATCGACGAGAACCCGACGGGAGCCGCCCGGTCGACGCCGAGGGTGCCGCGGAAATCCACGTCCCCGGCAGCTCGTAGCCTCCCGCCGCGCACCGGCAGCTCCAGCGAGATGGCCACCGCGCGCACCGTGACACCGGCGCACGCCACCAGCGCCTGTAGCAGCATGTCGCCGGAGCACAGCTGCGTGCCGTCCCCGCCCGACGCGGGATGCAAGCCCGCCTCCACCAGCGCGGTGGCGGTCTCGACACGGCAGGCTACCGCCGCCGAATCGAGCTCACCGGTGGCCTCGAGAGTCACGACCGCGGTCCCGGGCTCCGCGCGGTACCTGTCCTTGAGCGGGGTCTGCACCTGCCGCAGTGACGCAGCGTCCATCAGCACCTCCAGCGTTCATCCGAGCACGATCGGAACGGTCAGCGCTACCGCCAGCAGTGCGAGCAGCACCCGGATGCCGTGGCCGTGCCGTCGCCACTGGGCATCCCACCAGTCCGGATCCGGTGAGTGGTGCCGGCCCAGGGCCATCCCGGCCCGGCCCAGCCCGAAGCCGACCCCGGTGATCAGGGCGGCGAGCCAGCCTGCGAGCAGTGCGACGGCAACCAGCGGCAGGTAGGGAAGGTTGCTGGGCATGCGGGTGCGCACGCCGGTGCCCATCTCGAACCCGAACCGCAGCGCACCACCCTCGGCGCCCTCGCCGACGACGCCCCGCGGCACCTGCGCGCGCCGGTGCGGCAGCGTCCACGGGTGCAGGCGCGCCTCGCCGGCCAGTACGAACAGGGCGAGCGCGCCGACCACGAGCTCGCCGGTCGGCGCCGGGAGTACCGGCCGGACGAGGCTGCCGAGCAGCACTGCCAGAACCGCCGTCGCCGCCCCACCGGCTACCAGGCCGACCGTGAAGTAGGCCCGCGACCCGCCCCGCCAGACCGGCGAGCTCAGCAGCTCCGCTGAGTTGAAGCTTCAGACCGAGCCCGACAGCGCGTAGCCGGCGGTGAGGCCCAGTGCGAGCCAAGCCAGCACCCACCCGGGCCCCGGCAGCATCGTGACCGCGACCAGTCCGGTCACGGTCACCACGGTGATCGCGCCGGCCACACCCCACGGCCCAAGGAGGCGCCGTGCCCGCGCGGCACCCGGCGGGTACTGGCGGTCCATGTCACGGCACCAGCGGCGGCAGCGGTGGCGGCGGTGGCACTGGTGGCAGCGAGGGGATCACCGGGGCGGGGGGAAGCACCGGCGCAGGCTCGGCGGGCGTCGGAGTCGGGGTGGGCGTCGGAGTCGGGGTGGGCGGCGGAGCGGAGTAGCTCGAAAGGTCGGCGTTGCAGATGACCCGTTCGGGGTTGGGGGCGCCCTCGTAGTCCACCTCGCCGTCGGCGCAGCGCCACACGGTGCCGTCGACCTCCCAGCGCCACGCGTTGCGGCCTCCCTCGTCACCGGCCTCGCATATCGGCAGCGGCCGGTAACAGTCGACGAGACCGTCCGGGCCGCCGAAGCAGCCGTCGAGGAACCAGGCGTCGTCCCCGCAGTACTCGGGGGAGTAGGGATAGGCGGAGCACAACGGTCCGCCGGGACCGTCGAAGTACCGGCCGCAACCGAGGTACTCGGTGCCGGGCTCGGCCCGCGCCGGCCGGGCGAACGGGACCCAGCCGAGCGCGGTGAGCCCCAGCGTCATCGCGCCCGCACCCACCACGGCGAAGAAGCTTCGGCGCTCGACCCGGTGGGGCGCTCGCACCCGCACGCTGCGGGGCTCGAACGGCCCCTCCGGTTCGTGGTCGGCGCGCGGAACGCTGTCGATCCTGCTCATGATCCCCCTTCTCGACTGCTACACCCCTGGCAGCGGCTCGGCGCCGTCGAGCAGGTCGCGGAGCTGCTCGGTCAGCGCGTCGACCGAGCCGACCGGTCGCGCTGACACCACGATGCCCGACGGATCGACGGCGAGCAGCGCGGGAGCCCACGGAACATCGAGGTCGGCGAAGAGCTGCTCGTCGACCCGTAGCGGTACCGCCGGGCTGGTGTCCCAGCCGGCGGCGCGGAACGCCAGCGCCTCGAACCGGATCTCCGGATGGGCCTCGGCGGCCTCGGCGATCATCCGGTAGGCGACCTGGCAGAACGGGCAGCCCGGGCTGAGCACCAGCAGCACCGTTCTCGTGTTGCCGGCCAGCGCCGACACCTGCCGCCCGACGACGGGCCGGCGGCCGCGGGGTGAGAGCCCGGCCACGTCGGCTTGCAGCTCACGGATCTGCCGCAGCAGCCCGGCCATCGCCAGCACCAGCAGCACCAGGCAGATCCAGGCGAGCACGAGTGCCGCTGTCGTCACGTTCATGCGGGAGTCCCCGGATCCCCCGCGGGCAGGCCGTCGATCGCCGCGGGCAGCGCGTGCAGCAGGACTGCCATCACCCCGGCACCGGTCGCGAGGAGCACCAGCCACGCGGTGCCGGCCGCCGGCGCGGTGGGCACCGTCCCGGCGGCGGCGGTCGCCAGGCTGGCCACTGCGAGCCCGGCTGCTCGAGCCACGCCCGCCGGGCCGACCACCGACGCCACGGCGGTGCACCCGCAGTCGGTCCGGTCGCCTCGCCGGTAGCGGGTCCACAGGCTCGCGGTGAACCCGGCGTAGAGCAGCCCCTGCGCGGTCAGCGCCCACCCCTGGCCGGGGATGCCTGCCAGCAGCGAGCCGATCGTCGCGACACCGGCCAGCAGCTCCGCGACGGCGACCGTGCGGGCGGCAGGGGCGGCGAGGCGGCCGCCGCTGCCGGCCAGGACGCGGCCCAGGGCGGCGGGGTGGCGAAGGTGTTCCGCCCCGGACCACACGAGCAGCAGCGCGGCCGCCGCGCAGATCGTCGCCATGACGGTCACGCGGGCTCCCAGCTGACGGTCAACTCCTCGAGGAAGGCCAGTGCGGTATCCGCATCGGCGGTGTCGCGCGGTCCGGGGATCAGCTGCGTCACCGCGGTGGACGTGGCGAGCAGGAGTAGCTCGTCGCGGGCACGGCCGCGGGCACCGTCTCCCAGCGGGCGGCGCCAGATCTCGCCGTGCCGGGTCGAGCGGCCGCGGAAGCGGGGGATGTCGAAGCCGGCTTCGCCGGGCCGTCCGATCCGCAGCGCTCCGATACCCGGCACCGCCTTGGCCACCTGGAAGGGCTCGAACCGGACCGCTGCGGTGCGCGGGCTCGCGAGCATCCCCGTCGGGGTGTCGGTGAGTCGGAGCGCATCGAAGACCCGGCCGACGCCGCCCCCGGCGGGAACGGGCCCTGGTGCCCGATGGTGCAGCTCGAACCACTGGCCACGCCAGGCTGCGCGGTACTCCGGCGGCTCGCGGAGCGAGGCGACGAGCAGCTCGCCACCGGCGAACGGCGTCGCGGTCACCTCGGCACCGGGCATCGTGTAGGTCACGTGCCAGTCGAAGGCGCCGATCTCGGCGACGGTCAGGCCGTCGCGGGCGCCCGGTGCCCGGGCGACGAAGGCGCACGACCACGGCTGCGAGGAGTTGAGGCCCGGGCGATCGAGCCGGATGTGCGAGCCGTCGGGCGCGGTGAACTCGGGGCCACCCCGCCAGGCCCAGTCGGTGCGGGGCCTTGTCGGTACATACTCGGGAACGGTCACAGCGCCCTCCCTTTACGCGACCTACCGGGCATGGTCCTGCACGGCGGCACGAACCGAGCGTCGACCTAGCAGACTAACGATGCAACCGGACCCGCGACGCGCCGTGTGCGCTAACGTCCGGTGGGTGCCCGTCCGCCTGCAGGAAGGCCTCGACGTGCTGCCCGACGAGCGGCGATCCGGATCGGATCAGGCGCAGCGTGTGGTCACGGTGCCCAACGCGCTGAGCGTGGTGCGCCTGGCAGGGGTGCCGCTGTTCCTGTGGTTGCTGCTCGGCCCGCAGTACGATCTGCTCGCGCTGCTGGTGCTGGTCGTCAGCGGCATCACCGACTGGCTCGACGGCAAGATCGCCCGGTGGCTGGACCAGTCGAGCCGGCTGGGCGCGGTGCTGGACCCGGCTGTCGACCGGCTCTACACGCTCGCCACGCTCGCCGCGTTCGGTATCCGCGACATCCTGCCCTGGTGGGTGGTCGCCGCCCTGGTCGGTCGCGACGTGGTCGCCGGTCTCTGCCTGCCGCTGCTGCGCTATCACGGCTACCGCGAGCCGGAGGTGACCTACCTCGGCAAGGCCGCCACCTTCAACCTGCTCTACGCCTTCCCGCTGCTGCTGCTCGCGGAGGCGGCCACCGGTGCCCTCGCCGGCGTGGCGCGCCCGTTCGCCTACGCGTTCACCGCCTGGGGCGGGGCGCTGTACCTGTGGTCGGGTGCGCTCTACGTCGTGCAGACGGTGGCCGCGGTGCGCAAGGCCCGCAGCGGCCTGCCGGCGGGAGCGACGGGTGACTGAGCGCTCGCGCCGCGCCGGCGACCTCGCCGATTCGCTGCTGCGGGGCGTGCTCTACGACCAGCTCGATCCCGGCTACCGGCAGGCGGCCACCCGGCGGGGCGGCGGGCCCGCGGCCGGTCGTGCGCAGCGCGCCTGGCTGCTGCTCGGCGGCTTGCTGATGGGTGGGTTGCTCGGCGTCGCGGGCGTGAACGCGGCCTCCCGGGCTCCCGGCGCCGAGCAGGCGACCCGGGGCCTGGTCGCCGAGGTGGTCGAGGCCCGCGAGCGCACCGAGGACCTCGGTCGGCATTCCGAGGACCTGGCGGGCGAGGTCGACCGACTCCGCACCGAAGCCCTCGCCGGCGACGCGCGGGGCAGCCGGGCGCTGCGGCATGTGCGGCGGTTGGACCTGACCGTCGCTGCGGTGCCGGTGACCGGGCCGGGGCTGCGGATCACCGTCGCCGACCCGCCCGCGCCCCCCGGCGGCGGCCTCAGCCGCGAGCAGACCGTGCTCGACCGCGACCTGCAGGTCCTGCTCAACGCGCTGTGGTCGGCCGGAGCCGAGGCGATCGCCGTCGGCGACGTCCGGATCGGCCCGCTGGCCACGATCCGCCAGGCGGGGGCCGCGATGTTGGTGGACAACCGCCCGGTGGGCCAGCCCTACGTGTTCGAAGTGGTCGGTGACCCCGGGCGGCTGCAGACCGAGCTCGTCGGCACCGGCGGTTACGGGCGCTTCGATGCCTTCTCCCAGCTCTACGGCACCGAGTTCGACATCGAGCCCGCCGAGCAGCTCACCCTGCCCGCCGCCCGCACGTCCCGGTCGCGGCTGGCCGAGCCGGTTCGACCTCCCGCACCCACGACCGAGGGGAACTCGTGATCGGACTCGTCGCGCTCGTCGTCGGCCTGGTGCTCGGGCTGTGGCTCGACCCGACCGTGCCGGGGTGGGTCGGGCCCTACCTGCCCATCGCGGTGGTCGCCGCGCTCGACGCGGTGTTCGGGGGTGTCCGTGCCCGGCTGGACGGGATCTTCGATGCGAAGGTCTTCGTCGTCTCGTTCGTCTCCAACGTGCTGGTCGCCGCGCTGATCGTGCTGCTGGGCGACCAGCTGGGGGTGGGCAGTCAGCTGTCCACCGCGGTCGTCGTCGTGCTCGGCATCCGCATCTTCGGCAACGCCGCCGCCATCCGTCGCCACGTGTTCCAGGCTTGATCATGACCTCACGCAGTGCTCGACGTCGCCGCTCGCGGATGCTGTCCGCGGCGCTGATCGCCCTGCTGTGCCTCGGCCTCGGGCTGGCCATCGCGACCCAGGTGCAGCGCACCCGGTCGGGCGATGCGCTGTCCGAGGCGCGCCCGCAGGACCTGGTCGTGCTGCTCGACGGCCTGCAGGAGCGCGAGGCCGCACTGCGCCAGGACATCGCCGACTCCGAGGCGGCGCTGCGCAGGCTGCGCGCCAGCGGCGACACGTCCGCCGCCGCGCTCGAGGAAGCCAGGGCACGGGCCGGTGCGCTCGCGGTATTGGCGGGCACCGTGCCCGTCGCCGGGCCCGGCGTGGAGCTGACCGTCACCGACCCGAACGGCCGCCTGACCCCGGAGGTGCTGCTCGGCGTGCTGCAGGAGCTGCGCGGGGCCGGTGCCGAGGCCGTGCAGATCGGTCGGGTGCGGATCGGCGTCGACTCGGCGTTGTCCGGTGTGGCGGGGGCGATCGAGCTCGACGGGCAGCCGCTGACCGCCCCGTACCGGATCCGCGCGATCGGTGATCCCCCGACCCTGGCGGCCGCGCTGAACATTCCGGGCGGTGTGGTGGACACGGTCCGGCGGGGCGGTGGCGACAGCGTGCTGGCCCAGCGTGACCGCCTGGAGATCACCGCCTTGCGGCCGCTGAGCACACCCCAATACGCTCGCCCGGCCAACTGAAGCCGAGGGAGGAGCGCCCTGTGGTCCCCGACGAGCTGCATTACACCCAGGAGCACGAGTGGGTCGAGAGCACCGCAGCCGACACGGTCCGGGTGGGGATCACCGATTACGCCCAGTCGCAGCTCGGTGACGTCGTCTTCGTGCAGCTCCCCGCCGCTGGGGAGAAGGTGGCTCCCGGCGCCGCGGTCGGTGAGGTGGAGTCGACCAAGAGCGTCTCGGACGTCTTCGCCCCGCTCGCCGGTGAGGTGATGGCCCGCAACGAGGGTCTCGACTCGACCCCGGAGCTGCTCAACTCCGACCCCTACGGGGCGGGCTGGATGATCGAGATCCGGGTCGACGACCCCTCCGCTGTCGACTCCCTGCTCAGCGCAGCGGACTACCGCAGCCTGATCGAGCAGGCTTGAGGCCTCCGCCCCGCGCCTCACCTCGACGGCGCGGTACCTTGTGATCGCGCAGCCGCCGTCCAGTCCGATTGAGGAGAGCCCAG
>WHSY01000619.1 GCA_009379815.1 Pseudonocardiaceae bacterium | reverse complement strand
GCCATCTGCGCCGAGCTCATCGCCCGCTTAGGCACCGACGAGCAAAAGCGGCGGTGGCTCCCCGGGCTCGCCGCCGGCACCAAGATGGTCTTCGCCGTCACCGAGCCCGACGCCGGCTCGAACACCCACAACGTCGCCACCACCGCCACCCGCGACGGCGACGTCTACCGCGTTCGTGGCACGAAGACCTTCATCTCGGGCATCGACGAGGCGCCCCAGGTGCTCGTGGTCGTCCGAACGGGGACCGAGGAGGGTACGGGGCGAGCGCGGCTCTCGCTCCTGGTCGTCGACAGCGACGCGCCAGGGCTGAACCGGTCGCCCGTGCCGGTCGAGATCGCGTCACCCGAGAAGCAGTTCATGCTCTTCTTCGACAACGTCGAGGTCCCCGTCGATCGTTTGGTGGGCGACGAGGGCGACGGGCTACGCCAGGTCTTCTTCGGGCTCAACCCCGAGCGGATCACGAGCGCGTGCATCTCGAACGGAATCGGGCGCTACGCGCTCGGCAAGGCGAGCGGCTATGCCCACGACCGCAACGTG
>WHSY01000618.1 GCA_009379815.1 Pseudonocardiaceae bacterium | reverse complement strand
CGGGAGACGGTGCTGGCGCTGGAAGAGATGGGGATAGGGGTCGAGTTCAGCCACCATGAGGTGGCAGTGAGCCAGCACGAGATCGACCTCAGGTACACCGACGCGCTGACCATGGCGGACAACATCATGACCTACCGCCTCGTGGTGAAGCAGGTCGCGATGAGCAACGGGGTCTACGCGACGTTTATGCCGAAGCCGCTGGCCACGGCAAACGGAAGCGGGATGCACCTCGACCTCTCCCTCTTCTCCGGCGGGAAGAACGCCTTCTACTCGCCGGGAAATGCGACGCATCACCTGAGCGAGACCGCTATGTACTTCGTTGGCGGTCTGTTGAAGCATGCCCCGGCGATGACCGCTATCACCAACCAGTGGGTCAACTCCTACAAACGGCTGGTTCCCGGCTTCGAGGCGCCGGTCTACCTCTCCTGGGCTTTCAAGAACCGCTCCGACCTGATACGGGTGCCGGAGTACAAGCCGAACAAGGAGGAGTCGACCCGCATCGAGTACCGCGCTCCGGACCCCGCGTGCAACCCCTAC
>WHSY01000617.1 GCA_009379815.1 Pseudonocardiaceae bacterium | reverse complement strand
CGATCTCTGTCACTCGGCCCATCGCCCGGGTTCG
This sequence comes from Pseudonocardiaceae bacterium, assembly GCA_009379815.1. GTDB lineage: Bacteria > Actinomycetota > Actinomycetes > Mycobacteriales > Pseudonocardiaceae > WHSY01. Next base: position 503 of record WHSY01000617.1, on the reverse strand, counting down.
AACATCGAATGCTGTTGCGGGATGCCCTTCCAGGGATTGGGTGCTACTTGCGGGGAGGGATCTGCTGAACCATCCACCGATTTCCGTCCGGATCGGTGAAGAAGACGACGCCGACCAAATCGAGAGACTCCCCTTCACGGCTGGGGCGATACTCACCCGAGTCGAATACAAGGACTTCACCCACGTCCACGCCGCGCGTGACGAGGTCTTTTCTCGCGGCCTTAACGTCGGAGACCACAAGGAACAAGCCCTCCAGGGAACCAGGCTTCAACCGCTCCTTTCCCGGTCCCAATTGGATGGAGCAGGCCGAGCCGGGCGGGGTCAGCTGGAGGAAGCGAACGTCTCCGGTGATTTGCTCGTCGATGTCTACGTTGAAACCAATCTGCTCCGCGTAGAATGTCTTTGCGCGATCCATATCTGAGACCGGGATCGTCACAACCTCCAGCTTCCAATCCACGAGGCGCCTCCTTTGCCGCGGCGGGTTGACGGTTAGATTCGGCCAA
>WHSY01000616.1 GCA_009379815.1 Pseudonocardiaceae bacterium | reverse complement strand
GATTTCGCCCCGGTTCCTGTCCGAGGACGAGCGGATCCTGATTGCCGACCGCCGCAAGGCGGGCCGCACGATGCGCGAGATCGCCGACGAGTTGGGGCGCAGCCCGTCGACGGTCAGCCGGGAACTGCGTCGTAACCGTGACCCGAGGACGGGTCAGTACCGGCCGTTTTCCGCGCAGCGGCTGGCCACGCAGCGACGGGCCCGGCCCCGGCCAGGCAAGATCGTTCGTGATCGCGAGTTGCGGGCGTTCGTGGCCACCCGGTTGACCCAGCGGTGGAGCCCGGAGCAGATCAGCTACGCCCTGCGCGCGGAGTTCCCGGACCGGCCCGAGCGGCACCTGGCGCATGAGACGATCTACCAGGCGGTCTACCGCCCCGATCTGGGCGGATTGCAGCGGGAGTTGCCCGAGCGGGTGTTGCGGACCCGGCGGCGTCGCCGCCGGCCGCGCCGACGGGCGGACCAACGCCGGGGTTCGCTGGTGGGCATGACGATGATCGAGGCGCGGCCCGCCGAGGCCGCCGACCGCAGTGAGCCCGGC
>WHSY01000615.1 GCA_009379815.1 Pseudonocardiaceae bacterium | reverse complement strand
CGAGAATCACCGACGAGCACACGCCACGACCCCAACACTTGCCCACTTGCACCGATCTTAGGTGGACGTTTTTTCTTAACCTTCATTTGTGACATTGTTCACTCCTTTTTTTTTTGGTGGACCATGCTTCAAAACAAAGCACATACACGCCTCATCCTTCGATGCCCATTCACCAGGAGAGACTTCAACGAACTTTTCTTGAAAATCGATAGAGTAAAATTCAATTCTGTCCTCAGGTTCGCAATACTCCCAGGAGATCGAACCCAAACGAGGCGGACCAACGTGTTTCAACTTCGGCCAATCCCTTGAGAACGAGCAACGCCGCCCCCATTCTTCAGTAACGCATTGTTCAAGCTTCGAAAGATACGAGCTTAGAGACTCAGGCGAGTACGACTTTGCCACCTCACGACCAATGGAGGCAGAATCTTGAACGCGATTTACCGAGATCCGCGCCCCCCACATCTTAAATAATTCAGCATGCGGGATGAACTCCCAGTTCCCCACGATCAAATTGATATGTAAGCGGCCGCTTTTGGTCA
>WHSY01000614.1 GCA_009379815.1 Pseudonocardiaceae bacterium | reverse complement strand
AGCCGTATGGGCGGGTTGCCGTCTTCCTGGACATCGCGGGCAACCGCTGGGACCTGCTCGGCCCGAGCTGACCGCCACCGACCGGGGCTCGGCAGCGCGCACGCCCACTCCACGACCTGCCCGATCCTGGCCCCGAGCCGCGTGGCGCGTCCGGTCGAGCGCAGCGCGGGTCAGCCCCGGTAGGTGCCGAAGGTCCAGAGGTTGCCCTCGGGGTCGCGGGCGGTGAAGGCATAGGCGGTTGCGCCGGACCCGAACGCGGCCTCGTGCGGTGAGTTGACCACCGCGCCGCCAGCCGACCGGACCCGCTGGTGGACCGCGTCAACCCCGTCGGTGATCACGTACATTGCGTTCTCGCCGGTGGGCATGTGCGCGTGTACCCCGCCGGTGTGCTTGGTCGACCCGAACACCACCGCGCCGCTACCGGGCCACCGAAGCTCGGCGTGGACCACGTCGCCATCGTCGTCGGTGACCGCCACCGTCTGCTGGAACCCGAAGACGTCGACGAGGAAACGCAGCGCTGCCCGCGTATCGCGGTAATG
>WHSY01000613.1 GCA_009379815.1 Pseudonocardiaceae bacterium | reverse complement strand
AATTCGGGGCGGCCGTTGACCATGCGGATGATCCAGCGGTGCCCGGCGTTGCGGGCCGAGTGCATCAGCTGGTGATGGCGCCCGCAGAGCATGACCAGGTTCCGCAAGGCTGTGGTCCCGTGGTCGCGGATCCACTCGGCGGTGTGGTGGATTTCGCACGCCGCCGGGGCCTGGTCGCAGCCGGGGTGGGCGCAGCCGCGGTCGCGTAGCGCGACGGCGCGGCGCAGCCAGCGGGGCACGGTCCGCCGGGCGCGGCCAACATCCAAAATTTCGGACGCGGCGCCGAGCACGACGGGAATCACCGTCGCGTCGCAGCAGATGCGGCGCAGCTGCCCCGCGGTGAAGGTTTCCGGGCCGTACAGCATCCGCGCCCGGGCCCGCTCGGCGCGGGCTTCGAGTTCTTCCAGTGGGATGGTGACCACCACCTGGGGTGGCTCACCCCCACAGCTTGGTAGGGCATCGGTACCGAGGACGCGGCGGCACAGCTCGACGAGGGCGTCGCCGCGCCGCTGCGCCAACGTCCGATCGTCGCGCTGCCC
>WHSY01000612.1 GCA_009379815.1 Pseudonocardiaceae bacterium | reverse complement strand
GGATGGTCAGCAGCACAGACACGCGGACGGCTCCGTCCGGCGCGACCTCGGCATCTTTGACCATGTCAAGGTCGGTGATCGGGTGGTGGATCTCGGGGTCCTTGACCGTGGCCAGCGCCCCGGTTAGCAGGCCGACCTTAATCGCTGGCCAATCCTCCGCAGGCTCGCGGGACGCAGGGGCCTCATTCATGCGGTCAGCCTACGCCGGCGGTCGCGCCGGTGTGGAATTCCCGACATCTCCCTCAGCCGCCGGGTCAGCCTCCGATGTAGAACATTTCTACTTTGGACAGATGCTGGGTCTCGGCGGTGCGCAGCTCCGAGTACCGATCGCCCCGCCCACGCCAGATGCGGGCGATCGCCTCTGAGATCTCGGCGTCCGATGCGCCGCCGCGCAGCAAGGCCCGCAGGTCGTGCCCGCGGGTAGCGAACAGGCAGGTGTAAAGCTGCCCCTCGGCCGATAGCCGCGCGCGCGTGCACCCGCGGCAGAACGGCCGCGTGACCGAGGCGACCACGCCGATCTCCCCACCGCCGTCCCTGTAG
>WHSY01000611.1 GCA_009379815.1 Pseudonocardiaceae bacterium | reverse complement strand
AGATCCATGATCTGCGCGTCACTGCGTTGCGTCCAGAACATCTGCTTCGCCAGCTGCGCGAGGGCCAGCGCGATTATCCCGAACGCGGCCGCCATCGGTAGCACCGCTGCCCTTTCCGGATAGCTGAACGACGCCAAGGCGAAGGGGATCGCCGCCGCCAGCGCGAGGACGGGCCCGATGTTCTCTTCCTGCCAGAGCCGACGCTTCAGGCACGGCCGCCGCGACGGGCCCGTGGTCGGCCCCACCTCGTCGGGCTCGGTTCGCTCGTCGGCGAGCTGCGCTGCCTCGCCCGCGGGACGCTCGGCTGCCGCGTCGGGCCCTGTATCCGTCCCGGTGTCGGTCTCCGCGGTGGTCTCGATGGTCTCGGTCGCGACCGCGGCGGAGTGAGAGGTGAGCCGCGACAGCACGATCACCGAGACCACCACGAGGATGAACAGGACGATCGCGATCGGCCGAGTCAGCACGCCGATCGGGCCGTGGATGGACAGCGCCGACTGGAGGTTCTCCTCGACGATCGGCCCGAGGATGAAGCCCAGGATC
>WHSY01000610.1 GCA_009379815.1 Pseudonocardiaceae bacterium | reverse complement strand
GTGGCTCTGTCCCCGGGATCCGCGCGTCCATCTGGCCGGTCGGATGCCGATTCGATGGGAACGATTCCCATCTTGCGGTTGCGACGCAACTCATCCAGGCACGTGTTGTAGACGATGCGGTAGAGCCACGATTTGAAGGCCGCGTCCCCGGAGAATCTGGGTAGGGCCCGGAATGCCTTGAGGTAGGACTCTTGCAGCGCATCGTCCATCGCGTCACGATCGCCGAGAAGACGGAATGCGAGACCCCTCAGCCCACGGTCGTTGCGAATGATGAGTGAGTAGAACGCATCCACGTCGCCGTCTCTCGCCCTAGCCACCAACTCGCGTTCCTCGGCGGCGATGTCGGTTTCGTATTTCGTCGTCATACCTTCGTTAGACGTGTGGGGAGGGCATTTTCTTTCGTGGGTCACGGCATTCCTCGAGTGACGTCCTGAGAAGGAGATCGGGTCCAACGCGCGCGCGGCCGGCCCCGCCGAGGATAGCGAGACCGGCCGGAGGAGATGTGCCGCTCTATCTCTCTACCTTGAAGCGCACGGCCAC
>WHSY01000060.1 GCA_009379815.1 Pseudonocardiaceae bacterium | reverse complement strand
GTGACGGCGTCGACGGGGGCACCCCCGGCGAAGCGGGCGGGGCCGAAGCGGTGCCAGCCGGCGTCCGACCAGTGGACGACCGGTGCCTCGATGCCGGCGCCCGCCACCGCGAGGTCCAGCCGCAGCACGCCGCCGGACGGCCGGTCGATCCCGGTCTCGCGGACCCAGCAGCGCAGCAGGGCCTGGGTGCCCGCGGCGTCGGCCACCCCGGCGGGGTTGTGCGGCGCGGCGGCGTCCGGCCGGCCCGGCGCGGCGGTGGCAGTGGTCATCGGACCTCCTTGTCGCCGGCCGAGACGACGCCGTCGAGCAGGGCGTCGATGTCGGCCTCGGTGGCGTGCGGGTTGAGCAGGGTGAGCTTGAGCCGGATCGCTCCGGCCGCCTCGGTGCGCCCGATCACCGCGCGGCCCTCGGCGAGCAGCACGCGCCGAAGCTCGGCGTTGATCGCATCCGGGTCGTACCGCTGTGATGCGGGCACGTATCGGAAGACGACCGTCGACAGCACGGGGTCGGTGAACAGCTCCAACCGGGGGGTGGCGGCCACCCGGGCGGCGGCATGGTGCGCCAGCTCGTGGCACCGGTCGACCAGCGCGCCGAGTCCCGAGCGGCCCAGTGCCCGGAGCGTGACGGCGATCTTGAAGACGTCCGGCCTGCGGGTGGTGCGCAGCGAGCGGTTGAGCAGGCTGGGGTAGCCGGCCTGCTGGTCGTCGTCGGCATTGAGGTAGGCAACACTGCGTTCCAACGGTGCGAACAACTCGGCGGCCCTGGCGAGGAAGACCCCGGCGGGCACCGGCTGCCAGCCGAGCTTGTGCAGGTCCAGCGCCACCGAGTCGGCGCGGGCGATGCCGGTCAGCAGCGGCGCCAGCCGCTGCGAGAACAGCGCCCCACCGCCGTAGGCGGCGTCGACGTGCAGCCAGGCACCGTGCTCGGCGGCGGCATCGGCGATCTCGGGCAACGGGTCGATCGCGCCGGCGTCGGTGGTGCCCGCCGTCGCGACGATCGCCACGGGCAGCCCTCCCGCGGCGCGCTGTGCGGCGAGCTCGCGATGCAGTGCCGCGACGTCCATCCGATGGTCGGGGCCGGCAGGCACCGCGACGACGGAGTCCTCCCCGAGACCGAGCAGTCCGGCGCCGCGTGCGACGGAGAAGTGTGCGGCCGACGAGCACAGCACCCGCAGCCGCCCGGCGTCGTCCGGCAGCAACCCGGTCCGTGCCGGATCGAGCCCGCGCTTCGTGCGCACCGCGTGATCGCGGGCGAGCAGCAGGCCCATCAGGTTGGACTCGGTGCCGCCCGAGGTGATCACCCCGTCGGCGCGGCCGGGATAGCCGACCAGGTCGGACAGCGCGGCGATGACCTCGGGTTCGAGCGCCGTGCCCGCAGGCGCCTGGTCCCAGGAGTCCATCGACGGGTTGAGCGTGGCGGCCACGAGGTCGGCGGCGACCGCGACCGCCAGCGGCGGGCAGTGCAGGTGTGCGGCGCACGCCGGGTCGGCCGGGTCGGCGGCGCCTGCCGCGAAGGCTCTGGTCAGTTCGCGCAGTGCGGTGGGCGCGCCGACCCCGTCGTCGGGGAGGAACTGCTGCCCGCACGCGGCACGGACGGCCGCCGCGACGCCCTCGTGGCTGGCACCGGGCAGCGGCCCGTCCCGATCGATCGCGCCGCGGGCCAGCGCGTCGAGCACCTCGTCGATCAACGGGCGCAAGTGGGCAGCACCCGTCGTACCACCCGCCAGCGAGGTCGCGGCGGTCATACCACCGTCTGAAGGATCGCCTGCGATCACACCACCGCTCCTCGTTTAGGCGAGGCTTGCCAAATGACGCGGTTAGCCTTACCTACTGCAACGGTGTGCTGTCAACCGATCGCGTTCCGGATGTACTCCGACGGGTGGCCAGGATCGTGTGACCGGTGCAACACTGTCGCGGCCATCGGGCTCGCTCCGCGGCCGGACCTCCGCATCGCCCGCGGAGCGGAGGTCCACTGTGCAGGGTGACCCGGCCGTCGTACGGTGATGCGGCGCGGTAGCCTGAGCGCCCACCGCGGGCGCGGTGGGTAGCCGCGCCGTCGACTCGAGGATACAAGGAGGGCACGTGTCGGCAGGCCAGATCGCCGCGATCGTCGCAGCTGCTGCTTTCGTGCTGCTGGTGCTGCTGCTCGCCATACCGTTGATCAAACTCGGCCGCACCCTGGACGAGGCGACGACGGCGATCCGCAAGGCGCACGAGGGCAGTGGCCCGTTGCTGTCCGGGGCCAACACCACGATCACGAGCGTGAACACGCAACTCGAACGCCTCGACGGGATCACGGCCCACGCCCGTTCCGTCAGCGGGAACGTCTCCGCGCTCACCTCCCTGTTCACGGCGACGCTGGGCGGCCCGCTGGTCCGGGCGGCGGCGCTGTCCTACGGGGTGGGCAAGGCGGTGCGGCGGCGCCGGAAGACGTCGAAGGCAGCCGACAAGGCCAACAGGAAGGCCGACAAGGCGGCCGAGAAGAGGCGCGACAAGCGCCGGGTCGGAGGTCGGCGGTGAGTCGCATCTTCTGGTTGGGGCTCGGCATCGCCACCGGTGTCGCGGTGGCCCGCAAGGCCGGCGGCGCCGCCCGGCGGCTCACGCCGGCCGGGGCCGCGGAGAACGTCGGCGACGCGGTGCGCGAGCTGGCGGAGGCGCTCGGATCCTTCGGCGCCGACGTACGCACGGGGATGGCCGAACGCGAGGCGGAGCTGCATGCCTCCGTCGCCGCGCGGACCGGCATCGACACCGCGCCTCGCCACCTCGCCGCGGGCCGGTCCGGGTGGACGACCCCGGCCGGTACGGGCGGCGGTTCACCGGGTGGCGGTTCAGCGGGTGGCGGTTCAGCGGGCAGGGCACGACGAGGGGCGGTGCGGCCCTAGGTGCGCGTCCGCAGCGGGTCGCTCCCCACGGGTGACACCGGTGCCGCCCGCCGGCGTCGAGGTGCGGGCAGGGATACTCGAGTCGATGTACCGAGGCTGTCCGGCGCCCTGACGACCGTCACCGTCCGCGCTGCCGAGGCTCGCTCTTGTCCTGGAAGGCCACACCGTGCAGACCCACGAGATCCGCCAGCGGTTCCTGAACCATTTCGAGCGTGCGGGGCACACCGGGGTGCCCAGTGCGTCGCTGCTGCTCGACGACCCCAACCTGCTGTTCGTTAACGCCGGCATGGTGCCGTTCAAGCCGTACTTCCTGGGCCAGGCCACGCCGCCCTACCGCCGGGCCACCTCGATCCAGAAGGTGGTGCGCACCCCGGACATCGAGGAGGTGGGCAACACCACCCGGCACCTCACCTTCTTCCAGATGGCCGGCAACTTCTCCTTCGGTGACTACTTCAAGGACGAGGCGATCAAGCACGCCTGGGAACTGGTGACCGGCGCGCGAGACGACGGCGGCTACGGCTTCGACCCGGAGCGGATCTGGGTGACTGTGTACGAGAACGACGACGAGGCCGAGCGGCTGTGGCGGAAGGTGGCCGGGCTGCCCGCCGAGCGGATCCAGCGCCGCGGCGGCAAGGACAACTACTGGGACATGGGCGTACCCGGGCCCGGCGGGCCCTGCTCGGAGATCTACTACGACCGCGGACCCGAGTACGGCCGTGAGGGCGGCCCGGTGGTGGACGAGGACCGCTACCTGGAGATCTGGAACCTCGTCTTCATGCAGGACGAGCGCGGTCAGCGCAGCCCCAAGGAGGGTCACCCGGTCGTCGGGTCGCTGCCCCAGCAGAACATCGACACCGGGATGGGCATCGAGCGGGTGGCGTTCCTGCTGCAGGGCGTCGACAACGTCTACGAGACAGACCTGCTGCGCCCCGTCATCGCTCGCGCCGAGGAGCTGTCCGGCCGCCGCTACGGCGGCGACCACACCGACGACGTCCGCTTTCGGGTGATCGCGGACCATGCCCGAACCGCCGTGATGCTCATCGCCGACGGCGTGACCCCGACCAACGAGGCCAGGGGATATGTGCTGCGGCGCCTGCTGCGCCGGATCGTGCGTTCGGCGCGGCTGCTGGGCGTGCACGAGCCCGTCCTGGGTGAGATCGCCGCAGTGGTGCGCGATGCGATGGGGCCGTCCTTCCCGGAGCTGGTCGGCGACTTCGAGCGGATCGAGGCGATCGTCCGTGCCGAGGAGGAGACCTTCCTCGCCACGCTGTCGAGCGGGTCGCGGATCTTCGAGGCCGCCGTCGCCGAGACCCGCGCGGCGGGCGGGTCGCAGCTGTCCGGCGCCAAGGCGTTCCAGCTCCACGACACCTACGGCTTCCCGATCGACCTCACCCTGGAGATGGCCGAGGAGGCAGGGCTGTCGGTCGACGCGGCGGGCTTCCGAGCCCTGATGGCCGAGCAGCGCGAGCGGGCCAGGGCCGACGCGGCCGCCCGCCGGTCCGGGCACGGGGACCTGGGGGAGTACCGGATGGTGCTCGACGCCCACGGCGACACCGACTTCCTCGGCTACACCGACCTGTCCGCCGAGGCTCGCGTGGTGGCGCTGCTCGTCGACGGTGCCGGCGTACCTGCCGCCGGGGAGGGGTCGACGGTGGAGGTGATGCTCGACCGCACCCCCTTCTACGCCGAGGGTGGCGGGCAGCAGGCCGACACCGGGCGCATCGTCGGCGACGGGTTCATCGTCGACGTGCGCGACGTGCAGTCGCCGGTCCCCGGACTGTCGGTGCACCGCGGCACCGTCAGCTCCGGCGAGGTGGTGCAGGACGCGCCCGCATCGGCCGAGGTGGACGTCACGCGGCGGCAGGCGGTCGCGCGGGCGCACTCGGCCACGCACCTGGTGCATTCCGGGGTGCGTCGCGCGCTGGGCAGCAGCGCCGCACAGGCCGGCTCGCTCAACGCGCCGGGACGGTTGCGCTTCGACTTCACCTCGCCCACCGGCGCCGTGCCGCCCAGCGTGCTGGCCGACGTCGAGGACGAGATCAACGAGGTGCTGCTGCGCTCGCTGGGCATCCGCGCCGATGTCATGTCGAGGGAGGACGCGCGCCGCGAGGGCGCGATCGCGATGTTCGGCGAGCGGTACGGCGACGCGGTACGGGTCGTCACCATCGGCGACTACTCCAAGGAGCTGTGCGGCGGCACTCACGTGCTCAACTCCGCCGACATCGGGCTGGTCAAGTTGCTCTCGGAGGCCTCCATCGGATCAGGGGTCCGGCGGGTGGAGGGGCTCGTCGGGCTCGACGCCTTCCGGTTCCTGGCCCGCGAGCACGTGCTGGTCGCCCAGCTTTCCGAGCAGCTCAAGGCCCGCCCGGAGGAGCTGCCGGAACGGATCGGGCAGACCGTCGAGCGGCTGCGGTCGGCCGAGCGCGAGCTCGAAGCGCTCCGCGCCACCGCCGCGCTCTCGTCGGCCGGGGCGCTGGCCGAGGGCGCCGAGCAGGTCTCCGGGGTCGCCCTGGTGGCCGCGACCGCACCGGAGGGTGTCGGCGGCAACGACCTGCGGGCGCTGGCCTCGGATGTGCGTGGCCGGCTGGGAGATCGGCCCGGCGTCGTCGCGCTGTTCAGCACCGACAACGGGAAGGTCTCGTTCGTCGTGGCCACCACGGTCGCGGCCCGCGAGCAAGGTCTGGCCGCCGGCACGCTGGTGCCGGCGTTCGCCCCCGCCGTGAGCGGCCGCGGCGGCGGCAAGCCCGACCTGGCCCAGGGTGGCGGTACCGATCCGGGCGGTGTCCCCGCGGCGATCGACGCGCTGCGCTCCGAACTGGCCCGGCGGGCCACCGCGTGACCCCGGCCGCCGATCCGGGCCCGGGACGGCGCCTCGGCGTGGACGTCGGTGAGGTCCGGGTCGGGGTGGCGCTGTCGGATCCCGCGGGGGTGCTGGCCAGCCCGCTGGATACGCTGGCCCGTGATCGTCGCGGTGGGGCGGATCTGGATGCTCTCGCCGCGCTCGTCAGCGAGCACGAGGTGGTGGAGGTAATCGTCGGGCTTCCCCGCACGCTGGCCGGCCGGGACGGCCCCGCCGCGCGGATCGCCCAGCACTACGCCGACGAGCTCGCGTCCCGGCTCGACGGTCGGCCGGTGCGGCTCGCCGACGAGCGGTTGACGACGGTGACCGCGAGCCGCGTGCTGCGCGAGCGGGGTGTGCGCGGCAAGCGCCAGCGGGCCGTGGTCGATCAGGCGGCGGCGGTGGAGATCCTGCAGGGTTGGCTCGATGCGAGGCGGGCCGCGCAGTGACCGACGGTCTGGAGCTCTTCGGTGACACCCGGAGCCGTCACGCGGCGCGGCAGACGTGGCAGCGGCGGCAGCGGCAGCGGCGCCGCCGGCGGATCGTGTTCGGCACGACGTTGGCGATCCTGGTGCTGATCGCCGGTGCCGTCTGGTACGGCGTGCGGGAGCTGCTCACGCTGCGAGAGGTCGCCGACTACCCCGGTACCGGCACCACGGAGGTGGTCGTCCAAGTCGAGCAGGGCGACACGACCAGGGCGATCGCGGCGCGGCTCGTGTCCGAGAACGTGGTGAAGAGCGTCCGCGCGTTCACCCTCGCGGCCGAGGACAGCGACCAGATCCGGTCCGTGCAACCCGGCTACTACGTGATGCGCCACCGCATGTCCGGGGACGCGGCGGTGCACCAGCTGCTCGCCCCGGCGGCGAGGGTCGGTCAGCTGTCGATCCGCTCCGGGCTGCAGCTCGACGACGTGGTGCTGCCGGACGGGAAGGTCGTGCCGGGCATCCTGTCCCGTATCTCGCAGGCCAGCTGCGCGGAGCTCAACGGGGTCTCGACCTGTGTCCCGCCCGAGGAGTTGCGGCGGGCGATCGCCGCCACCGCCCCGGCCACGCTGGGCGTGCCGGACTGGGCGTTGCAGGCCGTCCTGCGGGTCGAGCCGGCCAGGCGGTTGGAAGGCCTGATCATGCCCGGCAACTACCACGTGCGGCCCGGGTCGACCGGTGTGGAGCTGCTGGTGCAGATGATGTCCACCTCCTCGGCGCGGCTGCAGGCGACGGGCATGCCCGCCGGGGCGCAGGCGACCGGGTACACACCGTACGAGGTGCTCATCATCGCGTCGATCATCCAGCGGGAGGCCATTCCGGCCGACTTCGGCAAGGTCGCGCGGGTGGTCTACAACCGGCTCGCCGACGGGATGCCGCTGCAGATGGACTCGACGATCAACTACCCGCTGCGGCGCCAGGAGCTCACGACCAGCGACGCCGACCGCGCGACGCCCGGCCCCTACAACACCTATCTCAACCGCGGCCTGCCGCCCTCGCCGATCGCCACGCCGAGCGCGGAGGCGCTGGCAGCCGCGATGCACCCCGAGCCCGGGCCGTGGCGCTACTTCGTCAAGTGCCGGGCCGACGGCACCTCCTGCTTCTCGGTCACCATCGAACAGCACCGCGCGGCAGTTGCCGACGCCCGGCGCCGGGGGATCTTCTGAGCCCGCGGCGTGCAGCGGTACTGGGCCGGCCCGTGGGGCACTCGCTGTCGCCGGTGTTGCACCGCGCGGCGTACGCCGCGCTCGGCCTGACCGGCTGGCGTTACGACGCGGTGGACTGCGGCGACGCGGAGTTGCCCGGCCTGGTGACCGCTCTCGGACCGGAGTGGGTGGGGCTGTCGGTCACGATGCCCGGCAAGGTGGCGGCACTGCAGCTGGCCGACGAGGTCAGTGCGCGCGCCGCCGTCGTCGGGGCGGCCAACACGCTGGTGCGCACCGGCGACGGCTGGTCGGCCGACTGCACCGACGTCGACGGTGTCGTGGGGGCGCTGCGCGCCGCCGGGGAAACGCCGGGATACGCGACGGGTCGGGCCGTGCTGCTCGGGGCGGGGGGCACCGCCCGGGCGGCGCTGGCCGGGCTCGCCGACCTGGGCGTCACCGAGGTCGACCTCGTCGTTCGCGACGCAGGCCGCGCGGCCGAAACGGTGCGCTGCGCCGAGCGGCTCGGGCTGGCGGTGCGGGTGCTCGGCTGGGAGGGGGTCACGCCCGCGCGGTGCGCAGGTGCCGGCGTGGTGCTCAGCACGGTGCCCGTCGACGCGTCGGAGCACGTCGCGCCGGCGGTGGCGCGGGCGCGGGTGGTGCTCGACGCGGCCTACCACCCGTGGCCCACACCGATCGCCGCGGCGGTGGCAGCCGCCGGCGGCAGGCTGGCCAGCGGGCTGGACATGCTGCTGCACCAGGCCTTCGGACAGGTGGAGCAGTTCACCGGCCTGGTTGCGCCGCGGCAGGTGATGCGCGACGCGCTGCAGGCCGCGACCGGTCATTGCCTGCGGCCTGTGAGTGGATAGGCGAGCCCTGGCTCGCATCGGCACTCACGACTTATCCACAGGGGGCTGGGAGGGGTCGCGCCGACGGCGGCGGCTGCCCGATCATGCCGGGTGTGGGAGGGGTCGTGCTCGCGGTGGCGGGCGGAGCCGCGACGGGCGCGGCGGGCACGATGCTGCTGGTCAGGCTGCGAGGGGGAGTGACCCGCGCGTGGTGTGCAGTGCCCGGGGTGGCCGCGGTGTGGGTCGTGGTGGCGCTGGTGGCTCCGCCGTGGTGGTGGGTCGGCGTGCCGCTCGCGCTCGGCTGGCTCGGGGTGCTGCTCACGATCACCGACCTGGCACAGCGCCGGCTGCCGGACGTGCTGACGGTCCCGGCCTATCCGGTGGGTGCCGCGCTACTGACCGTGGCCGCATCGGGTTCCGACGACGGCGGGCTGGCGCTGCGCGGGGTGCTGGGCGCCGCGCTGTGGGCAGGCGGATACGCGGCGGTACGGCTGGTCGCGCCGGCCGCGCTGGGCGGGGGCGACGTGAAGCTCGCCGGGCCGCTGGGTGCCCTGACCGCCGCGGTGTCCTGGTCCGGGCTGCTGCTCGCCGTGCTGGCCGCCACAGTGATCACCGCGCTGCTGGCCGCGGTGGCCGCACTGTTCGGGCACCGTGACGTCGCGCACGGGCCGGCGATGCTCGGTGCCGCCTGGCTTGTCGTGCTGCTGTCCGCGCCGACCTGACGGTCGGCCGGGGCTCAGGTCAGATCGTCGAACCCGCGGGGTGGAATGACCGCGCGGCAGCGGCCTGCCCTCGTCGGGGACGGTTCGTCCCGGTGCCTGGCCCCTCGTTGCCGTCGCCCATGGCAGGATCGTGGGGTGTTGCGCTGGATCACCGCCGGGGAGTCGCACGGCCCCGCGCTGGTCGCCGTGCTCGAGGGCATGGTCGCCGGGGTCGAGGTCAGCTCGAAGGACGTGCAGGCTGAGCTGGCGCGTCGCCGGCTCGGCTACGGCCGCGGCGCCCGGATGACGTTCGAGGCCGACGAGGTCGAGCTGGTCGGTGGCATCCGCCACGGGTACACGCTCGGCGGGCCGGTGGCGATCCGGATCGGCAACACCGAGTGGCCCAAGTGGGAGACGGTGATGGCCGCCGACCCGGTGGATCCCGCCGTGCTCGCCGATCAGGCGCGCAACGCCCCGCTGACCCGGCCCCGCCCGGGCCACGCCGATCTGGCAGGGATGACCAAGTACGGCTTCGACGACGCCCGCCCGGTACTGGAGCGGGCCAGCGCGCGCGAAACCGCGTCGCGGGTCGCGCTGGGCACCGTGGCCAGGGCGTTCCTGCGCCAGGCCCTCGGGGTCGAGGTGGTCTCCCACGTCATCTCGCTCGGCGAGGTCGACGCGCCTGCGGGCGTGCTGCCGGGCCCGAACGACCTCGAGCGGGTGGACGCGAGCCCGGTGCGGGCCTACGACGAGGAGGCATCGGCGGCGATGGTCGCCGAGGTCGACGCGGCCAAGCGCGATGGCGACACCCTCGGCGGGGTCGTCGAGGTCGTCGCGCACGGCCTGCCGGTGGGCCTCGGATCGTTCGTGCACGCTGACCGCAAGCTCGACTCGCGGCTGGCGGCGGCGCTGATGGGTATCCAGGCGATGAAGGGCGTCGAGGTGGGTGACGGCTTCACCACCGCTCGGCGGCGGGGCAGTGCCGCACACGACGAGATGGAGCCGGGCCCGGACGGCGTGGCGCGCTCGACCAACCGCGCCGGTGGGCTCGAGGGCGGCATGACCAACGGCGAGGCGCTGCGGGTGCGTGCCGCGATGAAGCCGATCTCCACCGTCCCGCGGGCACTGGGGACCGTGGATCTGTCGACGGGGCAGTCCGCGGTCGCGATCAACCAGCGCTCCGACGTCTGCGCGGTGCCCGCGGCGGGCGTGGTCTGCGAGGCGATGGTCGCACTGGTGCTGGCCGATGCGGCGCTGGAGAAGTTCGGCGGCGACTCGCTGGCCGAGACCGTCCGCAACCTGCACGGCTACCTCGATTCACCCTGACCTTGCATCATAGCATCAGCACGAATGATGCTATGATGCAAGGGTGCGCACCACTGTCACGCTCGATCCCGACACCGCCGCGCTCATCCGCCGAAGGATGCGGGAGCGTGGCATTTCCTTCAAGCAGGCGCTCAACGAGGCGATCCGAGCCGGGGCCGACGAGGAAGGCGAAGCGCTGTTCCGGACGGGCACCGCACCACTGGGGGTGCCAGCGGTCAACCTCGACCGCGCACTGCAGGTTGCCGCCGAACTCGAGGACGAGGAACTGGTGCGCAAGATCCGAGTCGGCAAATGAGGGTCGTTGATGCGAACGTCCTGCTCTACGCAGTGAACGAGTCCGCCGAGCATCACGACGAAGCCGTCACGTGGCTCGACGGCGCTCTCAACGGGCGCTCCACCGTCGGGTTCAGCTGGGTGAGCCTGCTGGCTTTCCTGCGGCTGTCCACCAAGATCGGCCTGTTTCCGTCCCCCCTCACGGTGGACCAGGCAGCCGACCGGGCACGGGCCTGGCTGTCGCAGCCGACGAGCGTCCTGCTGGAACCCACGGCCCGGCATCTCGACGTGCTCTGCGGGCTGCTGACTCCGCTCGGAGGTGGCGGGAACCTCGTCAACGATGCGCATCTCGCTGCGCTGGCAATCGAGCACCGCGGCGAGGTCGTCACCTACGACAGCGACTTCGGCCGCTTCGCGGGCGTGTCCTGGTCCACGCCTGCAGATCTCGAGGTTCCCCCGCCGCGCGGGCGAGCCGGGCAGTGAGCGCGAGCCGGCGGAGTGGCCTCGTTAGGCTGCCCCGATGAGCGACGTGGACCGTCCCGAGGTGATACTCGTCGGTCCGCCCGGCGCCGGAAAGTCCACTGTCGGTGCCCTGCTGGCGGCACGGCTGCACGTCGAGTTCGCCGACGCCGACGAGCTCATCGAGGCCCGAGCGGGGCGCAGCATCGCCGACATCTTCACCACCGACGGTGAGCCCGCCTTCCGGGCGCTGGAGGAGCAGGCGATCGCCGAGGCGCTGGCGGCACCCGGCGGGGTGCTCGCGGTCGGTGGCGGTGCCGTGCTCTCGGAGCGCACCCGGGCGGCGCTGCGAGGTCACCGGGTGGCGTTCCTGTCGGTGAGCATGACGGAGGGGATGCGGCGCACCGGGCTGTCGGCCGCACGGCCGCTACTGGCCGGGGTGAACCCCCGCGCGACCTTCAAGGCACTGCTCGACGCCCGGCTGCCGTTGTACCGGGAGGTGGCGACGTGGGAGGTGGCCACCGAGGCGAGCAGCCCCGACGAGGTCGCCGACGAGGTGCTGGCCGGGTTGTCGGCCGGACGGGGAGCGCGATGACCGAGCCGGTGCGGATCGGGGTCGCGACCGAGCAGCCCTACCACGTGGTGATCGGCCGCGGGTTGCGCGACGAGCTCCTCGAGGCGGTCCGCGGCAGCCCCACCGCGGCGATCATGCACCAGCCGACCCTGGCCGAGACCGCCGAGACGGTACGTGCCGCGCTCGCGGAAGCGGGCGTCGATGCGCACCGGGTGGAGGTGCCCGACGCCGAGGACGGCAAGAGCCTGGCCGTCGCCGGGTTCTGCTGGGAGGTGCTGGGGCGGATCGGGCTCGATCGCACCGGGACCGTCGTCTCGCTGGGCGGGGGAGCGGTGACCGACCTCGCCGGGTTCGTCGCCGCGACCTGGATGCGCGGGGTACGCGTGGTGCACGTGCCTACGACGCTGCTGGCGATGGTCGACGCCGCGATCGGCGGCAAGACCGGGATCAACACCGACGCCGGCAAGAACCTCGTCGGCGCGTTCCACGAGCCGGCCGCGGTACTGGTCGACCTCGACACCTGCGAGACGCTGCCCCGCGACGAGCTCGTCGCCGGGATGGCCGAGGTGGTCAAGGCCGGCTTCATCGCCGATCCGGTGATCCTCGACCTGATCGAGACCGACCCCGGTGCTGCCCTGGACCCCGCCCGGGAGGTGCTGCCCGAGCTGATCCGGCGAGCGATCGTCGTCAAGGCCGAGGTGGTCGGCGCCGATCTCCGCGAGTCACATCTGCGCGAGGTGCTCAACTACGGGCACACCCTCGGCCACGCCGTCGAGCGCCGGGAAGGCTACCGGTGGCGCCACGGCGCGGCGGTCAGCGTCGGTATGGTCTTCGCGGCCGAGCTGTCCCGGCTCGGGGGGCGGCTCGACGACGCCACCGCGGCCCGGCATCGCAGCGTGCTGACCGCGCTCGGGCTCCCGACCGGCTACGACCCCGATGCGTTGCCGGACCTGCTCGACACGATGCGCGGGGACAAGAAGTCCCGCTCCGGGGTGCTTCGGTTCGTGGTGCTCGACGGGCTCGCCGAGCCAGGCCGGTTGGAGGCGCCGGAGCCGCAGCTGCTCGCCGCTGCCTACGCCGCGGTCGGTCGCCGGGAGGTGTCCGAGTGAGGGTGCTGGTACTCAACGGCCCCAACCTGGGCAGACTCGGCACACGCGAGCCCGACGTCTACGGGCGTGCCGACTACGCCGAACTGGTGGCGCTGTGCCAGCGGGTGGGTGGCGAGCTCGGCGTCGAGGTCGACGTGCGGCAGACCGACCACGAGGGCGAGATGCTCAGTTGGCTGCACGCAGCGGCTGACGGCGCTACCCCCGTCGTGCTCAATGCAGGAGCCTGGACGCACTACTCCATCGCGGTCCGGGACGCCGCCGCGGAGTTGACGGCACCGTTGGTCGAGGTGCACATCAGCAACGTGGCTGCCCGCGAGCCGTTCCGGCATCACAGCCAGCTGTCCGCGATCGCCTCCGGGGTCATCGTCGGGCTCGGCATCGACGGCTACGCCCTGGCGCTGCGGTGGGTCGCGGGCCGCGCGGCCGGGTGAGCGGACCGCTCAGCACTGCTCGCTGACCTCCCGCCGGCGTGACGGTGGCGCGGTCATCAGGCGGCCGGCACCCACCCCGGCCGCCGCCGGGATCAGCACCAGCAGTGCGGTGAACGCCGCCCCGCTGAGCAGCGCCGGTCCGATCACCTCGGTGCCGGTGGCGTCGATGAACATCGCCCGCGCGAGGACCGCGAGCGTTACCGTGATCGGCCCGGTCACGAGCGCCACCGTGAGCCAGGTCGGCGCCGACCCCTCGCGGCGCAGCCACCCGTCGACCGCGCCCCAGGCCACCCCGGCAGCGACCAGCAGGGCCAGCGTCGCCGCACGAACCATCCCCAGCGACTCCGGGAAGTCGGCACGCACCAGGGAGACCGCCGTCTGCCCGGCGGCGTGGAGCACGGTCATCACGACCGTCCGCACCATCCACGGTTTCACGCCCGGCAGCGTATAGCCCGGTCGCAGCTAACGTGGGCGCCATGTCCCGACTCCGGCGCCGGGAGGCGCTCCGCGCCGACCTGCGCAGCCGCGACCTCGACGCGCTGCTCGTCACCGACCTGCTCAACATCCGCTACCTCACCGGCTTCACCGGCTCCAACGCTGCGCTGCTGCTGCACGCCTGCGGCGAGGACGGCACGGTGTTCTGCACCGACGGCCGCTACCGTGCGCAGTCGGAGCGGCAGGTGCCCGGCCTGCGGCGCGTCATCGAGCGCGGCAGCGATCGCCGCCTGGCGCGGGAGGCCCGCGACGCCGGGGTCGGCGCGGTGGGCTTCGAGAGCCACGTGGTCACCGTCGACGAGTACGAGGCGCTGGCCGACATCGCGGGAGCCCAGCGGCTGCACAAGGCGTCACGCCTGGTGGAGCAGCTGCGGCAGGTCAAGGACGCCGAGGAGATCGGGGCGCTGCGCGCCGCCTGCGTCGCCGCCGACACCGCGCTGGCCGGCCTGCTGGCCGAGGGCGGCCTGCGCCCGGGACGCACCGAGCGGGAGGTCGCACGCGATCTCGAGGCCCGGATGGTGCAGGCGGGTGCCGCCGGCCCCTCGTTCGAGACGATCGTGGCCGCCGGAGCGCATTCCGCCGTGCCCCACCACCGACCGACCGACGCCGAGCTGCGCACCGGTGACTTCGTCAAGATGGACTTCGGCGCCCTCGTCGACGGCTACCACTCCGACATGACCCGCACGGTCGTGCTGGGCGAGGCCGCGGACTGGCAGCGGGACCTGTACTCGCTCGTCGCCGCCGCCCAGGCGGCAGGGCGGACGGCGCTGCGGTCAGGTACCGAGGTCCGCGACGTCGACACCGCCGCCCGCACCGTGATCGACGGCGCCGGTCACGGCGAGGAGTTCCCGCACGGGCTCGGCCATGGTGTGGGCCTGGCGATCCACGAGGCGCCCACGTTGTCGCAGCTGGGGGCCGGTACACTGGAGTCAGGCATGGCGGTCACCGTCGAACCCGGCGTCTACCTGGACGGCCGCGGCGGTGTGCGCATCGAGGACACGCTCGTCGTCGGCGACGGCGACCCCGAACTCCTCACCCTGACCACGAAGGACCTCGTGGTCGCCTGAGACCAGCCGAGATGCACAGGAGTGACAGGCTGACGTGGCCACCACCAACGACCTGAAGAACGGGCTCGTGCTCAAGCTCGACGGCCAGCTGTGGTCGGTCGTCAACTTCCAGCACGTCAAGCCGGGCAAGGGCGGCGCCTTCGTGCGCACGACACTGAAGAACGTGCTGTCGGGCAAGGTCGTCGACAAGACGTTCAACGCCGGGACCAAGGTAGACACGACCACGGTCGACCGGCGAGGCATGACCTACCTCTACTCCGACGGTACCGACTTCGTGTTCATGGACCCCGAGACCTTCGACCAGCTCGTCGTCCCGGCCCAGACCGTCGGTGACGCGTCGAAGTACCTGCTGGAGAACAGCACCGCGCAGGTCGCGGTGCATGACGGCGCGCCGCTCTACGTCGAGCTGCCACCCTCGGTCGAGCTGGTGATCTCGCACACCGACCCGGGTGTGCAGGGTGACCGCTCGACCGGCGGCACCAAGCTCGCGACGCTGGAGACCGGCGCCGAGATCCAGGTACCGCTGTTCGTGAACACCGCTGAGAAGGTCAAGGTCGACACCCGCGACGGGCGCTACCTCGGCCGCGTCAACAGCTGAGGTGGGCGCTCGCAGCAGGGCTCGCAACCGGGCCGTCGACATCCTCTTCGAGGCCGACCTGCGCGAGGCCGACCCGCTCGACCTGCTCACCGAGCGCGTCGGGTCGACCGAGGTGCCACCCGTCAGCGACTACACGGTCACGCTGGTGGAAGGCGTGGTGGCCCACCGCGCCCGGATCGACGAGCTGATCAACGAGCACGCCGAGGGATGGACCCTGCGACGGATGCCGGTGGTGGACCGCGCCGTGCTGCGACTGGGCCTCTACGAACTGCTCTGGGCGGACGAGGTCGATGACGCGGTGGCCATCGACGAGGCCATCGAGCTGGCGAAGGCGCTGTCGACCGACGACTCGCCGCGCTTCGTCAACGGCGTGCTCGGCCGGATTGCCTCGCTCCGCTCGGCCTGTGAGTGACCAACCGGCGTCATAGCTCGGTTGTCGGCTCACGGGCGCGCAGCGGTCATTCTTCCTTGGCGGGGCGGGCCTCCGGTGGGAGCACACCCCAGTTGATCAGCTGCTCGGTGAGCTCACCCGGTGAGATGTCGTAGATGATCGCCAGGGACCGCAGGTCCTCGGTGCGGATGGACAGCACCTTGCCGTTGTAGTCGCCGCGCTGGCTCTGGATGGTGGCGGCGTAGCGGGCCAGCGGGCCCACCTTGTCCACCGGCAGCTGTTGCAGCCGCTCCAGATTGATCACGATCTTGGTGGCGGGCTCGCCGCCGGCGGGCACCCGGCCTTCGGGTAGCAACTCCGCGACCGGAACGCCGTAGAAGTCGGCGAGCTCGGCGAGCTTCTGCACCGTGACAGCGCGATCACCGCGCTCGTAGGAGCCGACGACCACCGCCTTCCAGCGGCCGCCGGACTTCTGCTCCACACCGTGCAAGGACAAGCCCTGCTGCTGGCGAATGCCCCGCAACTTCGATCCGAGTGCCTTGGCGTAGTCGCCCATGGCGCATCTCCGTTCCTCAGACCCGACGGCTGGTACCCAGCGAAGGTCTTCGTGCGCCGCGGGAGGTGCAAGCTGATACGCACAGTAATACTCCGCTGAGTAACCCTCCCAGGTCAAGTACAACTCGCTACGTGGGGTAGGCGACGGAGGTCACACCACCCGGACGGCGCATCGGAGCGTCGCCTGCTGTCACAGTCCGTTGACCTGGTACCCTCCGCTGCGGTACGGGCAGCCGCCCGATACTGACGTCCTTTAAAGCCCGTCCGGCGAGGCGGGGAAGGAGGTCTGCCGTGACATCCCGCCCGGGTGCGGGCGCGGCGGGCGCAGCAGGGCAGCGTGAGCTGCTCTCGGCCGCCGACGTCGCGCGCACCGTCGCCCGCATGGCACACGAGATCATCGAGGGCACCGCGCCCGCGGAGGCCGTGTTGCTGGGCATCCCGTCTCGTGGCATCCCGCTCGCGCGCCGGCTCGCCGCCCGGATCGGCGAGTTCAGCGGCACCGCCGCCGCGGTGGGCACCCTCGACATCACGCTGTACCGCGATGACCTGCGGCGCCGGCCGACCCGGCCGCTGGAACCGACCGCGCTGCCGGTCGGCGGGGTCGACGACGCGGTCGTGGTCCTCGTCGACGACGTGCTGTTCTCCGGCCGCACCGTGCGCGCCGCGCTCGACGCGTTGCGTGACCACGGCCGCCCCCGCGTGGTGCAGCTCGCCGTGCTCGTCGACCGGGGCCATCGCGAGCTGCCGATCCGCGCCGACTACGTCGGCAAGAACCTGCCGACGTCGCGGGACGAGGAGATCGCGGTGCTGCTGTCCGAGACCGACGACCGGGACGCCGTGGTGATCCGCCGGAGCCAGCAGTGATGCGCCACCTGCTCTCGGCTGCCGATCTCGACGCCGGCACCGCGAACGCGCTGCTCGACACCGCCGAGCGGCTCAAGGAGGCCCTGCTCGGACGGGAGGTGCGCAAGCTGCCGACGCTGCGGGGCCGCACCGTGGTCACGATGTTCTACGAGAGCTCCACCCGCACCCGTGCCTCCTTCGAGATCGCCGGTAAGTGGATGAGCGCCGACGTCGTCAACGTGTCGGCGAGCGGTTCCGCGGTCTCGAAGGGTGAGTCGCTGCGTGACACCGCGCTCACCCTCGCTGCGATGGGAACGGACTGCGTCATCCTGCGCCATCCCGCCTCCGGTGCCGCGCACCGGATGTCGGAGTGGGTCGGCGCGCACGTCGTCAACGCCGGGGACGGGATGCACGAGCACCCCACCCAGGCGCTGCTCGACGCGGCCACGCTGCGCGAGCGCCTCGGCAGCCTCGAAGGGCGGCGGGTCACGATCGTCGGCGACGTCCTGCACAGCAGGGTGGCACGGTCCAACGTGGCGCTGCTGCACACCCTCGGCGCGCGCGTGCACCTCGTCGCGCCACCCACGCTGCTCCCGACCGGCGTCACGGCCTGGCCGGTGACCATCGGTCACGACCTCGACGCCGCGTTGCCCGGTTCCGACGCGGTGATGACGCTCCGGGTGCAGGAAGAACGGATGCACGGTGGCTTCTTCCCCTCCGCGCGGGAGTACGCGATCGGTTACGGCCTGTCCGAGCCGCGGGCGGCGCGGCTGCCGGAGCACGCCGTCGTGCTGCACCCGGGCCCGATGCTGCGCGGCATGGAGATCTCGGCGGCGGTCGCGGACTCGTCGCGCGCCGCCATCACCAGCCAGGTGAGCAACGGGGTGCACGTCCGGATGGCCGTGCTCTACCACCTGCTCGCGAGCCAGGAGGAGGAGTCGTGAGTGGCGACCGGCCGCTGCTGCTGCGCGGGATCCTGCCCTACGGCGAGGGGGAGCCGACCGACCTGCTGGTCGCCGATGGCGTGATCGCCGAGCTGGGGCCCGCACTGGACCCCACCGGCGCCGAGGTCCGCGACGCCGGCGGTCTCGTCGCGCTGCCCGGCTTCGTCGACCTGCACACCCACCTGCGCGAGCCCGGCCGCGAGGACGCCGAGACGATCGAGTCGGGCTCGGCCGCGGCCGCCCTGGGCGGCTACACCGCCGTGTTCGCGATGGCCAATACCGACCCGGTGACCGACACCGCGCCGGCCGCCGAGCACGTCCGGCGGCGCGGCCGCGAGGTCGGGCTGGTCGACGTGCACCCGGTCGGGGCCGTCACCGTCGGGCTCGGCGGCGAGCGCCTGGCCGAGCTCGGATCCATGGCCCGATCCGCAGCCGAGGTCCGTGTCTTCTCCGACGACGGGGTCTGCGTGCACGATCCGCTGGTCATGCGGCGTGCCCTGGAGTACTCCACCGCGCTCGGTGCCGTGATCGCGCAGCACGCCGAGGAGCCGCGGCTGACGGGCGGCGCGCAGGCCCACGAGGGCGAGATCGCCGCCCGGCTCGGGCTGGCGGGGTGGCCCGCCACGGCGGAGGAGTCGATCGTCGCGCGGGACTGCCTGCTCGCCGGTGCGGCCGGGGCCCGGCTGCACGTCTGTCACGTGTCGAGTGCGGGCACCGTCGACACGCTGCGCTGGGCGCGCGGCCGCGGTGTGGCGGTGTCGTCGGAGGTGACCCCGCACCACCTGCTGCTGACCGATGAGCGGCTCGCCGGCTTCGACCCGGTGAACAAGGTCAACCCGCCGCTGCGCACCGGCGACGACGGGACGGCGCTGCGGGCCGCACTGGCCGACGGGGTGATCGACTGCGTCGCCACCGACCACGCACCGCACGCACCGCAGGACAAGGAC
The DNA here is from genome assembly GCA_009379815.1 of Pseudonocardiaceae bacterium. GTDB lineage: Bacteria > Actinomycetota > Actinomycetes > Mycobacteriales > Pseudonocardiaceae > WHSY01. Next base: position 10,763 of record WHSY01000060.1, on the reverse strand, counting down.
TGCGAGTGGGCGGCCGCCCGGCCGGGGATGCTGGGGCTGCAGACCGCGCTGTCGGTCGTGGTCGAGACGATGGTGCGGCCGGGGCTGCTCGACTGGCGTGGGGTGGCCCGGGTGATGAGCGAGCGCCCCGCCGGTGTGGGCAGCGTCGAGGGGCAGGGCCGGCCCGTTGCCGCCGGCGAACCGGCCACGCTGGTGCTGGTGGACCCGGACGCGACGTGGACCGTGCAGGCAGCGCGACTGGCGAGCCTGAGCGCGAACACCCCGTTCGAGGGGATGACGCTGCCGGCGCGGGTGGTGACGACGCTGCTGCGCGGGCGGATCACGGCCGAAGACGGAGCAGTGCGCGGATGACCGAGCGGACAGCAGCGTTGCGCCAACGCGGCGTTGCGGCAACCACAGTGCCGCAACGCCGCGTTGAAGCAGGTCCAGGAGGAGCGCGATGAGTGCACCGGCACTGCTGGTGCTCGAGGACGGCACCAGCCTGCGGGGCGAGGCTTACGGAGCGCCGGGGCAGACCCTCGGCGAGGCGGTGTTCGCCACCGGTATGACCGGCTATCAGGAAACGCTGACCGACCCCTCCTACCACCGCCAGATCGTGGTGGCGACGGCCCCGCACATCGGCAACACCGGATGGAACGACGACGACGACGAGTCACGGCAGATCTGGGTGGCCGGCTACGTCGTGCGCGACCCGGCGCGGATGCCGTCGAACTGGCGCAGCGTCCGGCCGCTGGACGAGGAGCTGGCTCGCCAGGGCGTGGTGGGCATCTCCGGGGTGGACACCCGGGCGCTGACCCGCCGGCTGCGCGAGTACGGTTCGATGCGGGCCGGGATCTTCTCCGGTGCCGAACCCGACGAGCCCACCGCGCTGCTGCGGCGGGTGCTCGACAGCCCACCGATGGCGGGGGCGGACCTCATCGGCGAGGTCACCACCGCCCGCGGCTACGTCGTGCCCGCGCGGGGGGCGGTCCGGTACCGGGTGGCGGCGCTGGATCTCGGCATCAAGTCCAACACCCCGAGGATGCTCGCTGCGCGGGGCATCGAGACCCATGTGCTGCCCGCGACCGCCGACCTCGACGGGCTGCTGGCCCTCGCGCCCGACGGGGTGTTCCTGTCCAACGGTCCCGGTGACCCCGCCACCGCCGAGCATGCCGTGGCGCTGACCCGGGCGGTCCTCGGGCACGGGATACCGCTGTTCGGGATCTGCTTCGGCAACCAGATCCTCGGCCGCGCGCTGGGCCGGGGCACCTACAAGATGCGCTACGGGCACCGCGGGCTGAACGTCCCGGTCGTCGAGCTTGCCACCGGGCGGGTCGCGATCACCTCGCAGAACCACGGCTTCGCCGTCGAGGGTGAGCCCGGCGAGCGCTTCGACACCGACTTCGGTCCGGCCGTGGTGAGCCACTCCTGCCCCAACGACGCCACCGTGGAGGGCTTGACCTGCCTTGACGCGCCGGCGTTCTCGGTGCAGTACCACCCCGAGGCGGCCGCCGGCCCGCACGACGCCGCGCCGCTGTTCGACCGCTTCTGCTCCCTGATGAACGGATCGGCCGACGATGCCCCGGCGTGACGACATCGCGCACGTCATGGTGATCGGCTCGGGGCCGATCGTCATCGGCCAGGCGTGCGAGTTCGACTACTCCGGAACCCAGGCCTGCCGGGTGCTGCGCGAAGAGGGCCTACGGGTCAGCCTGGTGAACTCCAACCCAGCGACGATCATGACCGACCCGGAGTTCGCCGACGCCACCTACATCGAGCCGATCACCCCGGAGTTCGTGGCGAAGGTCATCGCCGCCGAGCGCCCTGATGCGCTGCTGGCGACGCTCGGTGGCCAGACCGCGCTGAACACGGCGGTCGCGCTGCACGAGCAGGGCGTGCTCGCCGAGTACGGGGTGGAGCTGATCGGCGCCGACATCGACGCCATCCAGCGCGGCGAGGACCGGCGCAGGTTCAAGGACATCGTGCGCTCGGTCGGGGGCGACGTGCCGCGCAGTGCGCTGTGCCACTCCATGGCGCAGGTGCGCGCGGCGGTCGACGAGCTCGGGCTGCCGGTGGTGATCCGCCCGTCGTTCACCATGGGCGGGCTGGGCTCGGGCATGGTGCACACCCCGGACGAGCTGGAGCGGCTGGCGAGCGTGGGGTTGGCCGGGTCGCCGGTACACGAGGTCCTCATCGAGGAGAGCGTGCTCGGCTGGAAGGAATACGAGCTCGAGCTGATGCGTGACCACCACGACAACGTGGTGGTGGTGTGCTCGATCGAGAACGTCGATCCGATGGGCGTGCACACCGGTGACAGCGCCACAGTGGCCCCCGCCCTGACGCTGACCGACCGGGAGTACCAGGACATGCGTGACGTCGGGATCGACGTGCTGCGCGCCGTCGGTGTCGACACCGGGGGCTGCAACATCCAGTTCGCGGTACACCCGCAGACCGGTCGCCTCGTGGTCATCGAGATGAACCCGAGGGTGTCGCGGTCGAGCGCGCTGGCCTCGAAGGCCACCGGCTTCCCGATCGCCAAGATCGCGGCGAGGCTCGCGGTCGGCTACACCCTCGACGAGATCCGTAACGACATCACCGGCGAGACCCCGGCATCGTTCGAACCGACGCTGGACTACGTCGTGGTGAAGCTGCCGAGGTTCGCGTTCGAGAAGTTCCCCGGCGCGGACCCGACGCTGACCACCACGATGAAGTCGGTGGGCGAGGCGATGGCGCTGGGCCGTTCGTTCCCCGAGGCGCTGAACAAGGCGATGCGCTCGATGGAGACCCCTGCGGTGGGGTTCTGGACCAGACCGGACCCGGGTGACGTGTCGGCCCGCTCGGAGCTGGCGGCGTTGCGGGTACCCCACGACGGGAGGCTCTACACCGCCGAGCGAGCGCTTCGCCTCGGTGCGTCGGTCAGCGAGGTCGCGCAGGCGTCGGGCATCGACCCGTGGTTCGTCGACCAGATCGCGGGACTCGTGGAGCTGCGCGTCGAGCTGGTCACGGCACCCGAGCTCGATGAGCCGCTGCTGCGGCGGGCCAAGCGGGCGGGCATCTCCGACCGCCAGCTTGCCGCGCTGCGCCCGGAGTTCGCCGACGACGCTGCGGTGCGGGCGCACCGGCACTCGCTGCGCGTACGGCCGGTCTACAAGACGGTCGACACCTGTGCCGCGGAGTTCGCCGCCCGCACCCCGTACCACTACTCGACCTACGAGAGCGATCCGGACGCCGAGAGCGAGGTCGAGCCGCAGACCGAGCGGCCCAAGGTCATCATCCTCGGCTCCGGACCCAACCGCATCGGGCAGGGCATCGAGTTCGACTACTCCTGCGTGCACGCCGCGATCGCGCTGCGCGACGCTCCCGACAACGACGGGCGCGGGTACGAGACCGTGATGGTCAACTGCAACCCGGAGACCGTCTCGACCGACTACGACACCTCCGACCGGCTCTACTTCGAGCCGCTGACCTTGGAGGACGTGCTCGAGGTCGTCGCCGCCGAACAGGCGTCGGGTGCCGGCGGAGCAGGGCTGGCCGGGGTCGTCGTGCAGCTCGGCGGGCAGACCCCGCTCGGGCTGGCGCAGCGGCTGGCGGATGCCGGGGTCCCGATCGTCGGCACCCCACCGGAGGCGATCCACCTCGCCGAGGATCGCGGCTCGTTCGGCGACGTGCTCGACCGCGCCGGGTTGCCCGCCCCCGCCTACGGCACCGCCACCTCGTTCACCGAGGCGCGCAAGATCGCCGAGTCGGTCGGCTACCCGGTGCTGGTCCGCCCGTCCTACGTGCTCGGCGGGCGTGGCATGGAGATCGTCTACGACGAGGAGTCGCTGGCCGGCTACATCGCCAGGGCCACCGAGGTCACCTCGGAGCACCCCGTGCTGGTCGACCGGTTCCTCGACGACGCCATCGAGATCGACATCGACGCACTCTGCGACGGCGACGAGGTCTACCTCGGCGGGATCATGGAGCACATCGAGGAGGCCGGGATCCACTCCGGCGACTCCGCCTGCGCGCTGCCGCCGATCGCGCTCGGCGACAGCGACCTTGCCGCGGTGCGCGCGTCCACCGAGGCGATCGCACGCGGCATCGGCGTGCGCGGTCTGCTCAACGTGCAGTACGCCCTCAAGGACGATGTGCTCTACGTGCTGGAGGCCAACCCTCGAGCGTCGCGGACGGTCCCGTTCGTGTCCAAGGCGACCGCGGTACCGCTGGCCAAGGCCGCCGCGCGGGTGATGTTCGGCGCGTCGATCGCGCAGCTGCGCGCCGAGGGCATGCTGCCCCCGGCCGGCGACGGGGGCGACCCGTCCGCCGATGCGCCGGTGGCGGTCAAGGAGGCCGTGCTGCCCTTCCACCGCTTCCGTACTCCGGAGGGCCTCGGCGTGGACTCGCTGCTCGGCCCGGAGATGAAGTCCACCGGGGAGGTGATGGGCATCGATGCGAGCTTCGGCGAGGCGTTCGCCAAGTCGCAGGCCGCAGCCTACGGCTCGCTGCCGACGTCGGGGCGGGTGTTCGTCTCGATCGCCAACCGGGACAAGCGGGCGCTGGTGCTGCCCGTCAAGCGGCTCGCCGACCTCGGCTTCGAGGTGCTGGCCACCGCGGGGACGGCGAACACGTTGCGCCGCAACGGCATCCCGGTCACCGTGGTGCGCAAGCACTCCGAGGGGGCCGACAACATCGTCGACGAGATCGCCGCGGGCCGGATCGACATGATCATCAACACGCCGTACGGGAACCGGGGTCCCCGGGTGGACGGCTACGAGATCCGCACCGCGGCGGTGGCCCGGGAAATCCCCTGCATCACCACCGTGCAGGCCGCCACGGCCGCCGTGCAGGGTATCGAGGCCCTGCTCCGTGGCGAGCTCACGGTCCGGCCGCTGCAGACGCTGCACGCCGCGTTGCGGGGGGCGCGCCATGAACCATGAGCGCGCTCATGGTGGATCCGAGGGCGCTGGAAGCCACGAGGAGTGTGCTCCTGGCGAGCATGCCGCCTTCGGTGCGCGGCTGGCCGCCGCGGTGGCCGACCGCGGCCGGCTGTGTGTCGGCATCGACCCGCATCCCCGGCTGCTCGAGGCGTGGGGGCTTACCGACGACGCGGGCGGCCTGGAGCACTTCGCGCTGACCGCCGTCGACGCGCTGGCCGGCGACGTCGCCGTGCTCAAGCCGCAGTCGGCGTTCTTCGAACGATACGGCTCGCGCGGCCTCGCCGTGCTGGAGCGGGTGCTCTCGCGTGCCCGGCACGCGGGTGCGCTGGTACTGCTCGATGTCAAGCGCGGTGACATCGGGTCGACCATGGCCGCGTACGCGCAGGCCTACCTCGACGATGCGGCGCCGCTGGCCGCCGATGCCGTGACGCTGTCGCCCTATCTCGGGGTGGGGGCACTGGATCCCGCGCTCGACCTGGCGGGGCGCACCGGGCGCGGTGTGTTCGTGCTCGCCCTGACCTCCAACCCCGAGGGGGCGACGGTGCAGCGCGCGTGGACACCGGCGGGTGGCAGCGTCGCCCAGCAGGTGGTCGACGCGGCGGCGGCGGTCAACGCGGGGGCGCACCCGCAGGGGCACGCCGGGATCGTCGTCGGCGCCACCGTCGGTCCGTCCGGGCTCGACCTCGGCACGCTCAACGGGCCCGTGCTGGCGCCCGGGGTCGGAGCGCAGGGTGCCGCGGTCGCGGACCTGCCACGGCTGTTCGGAGCTGCCGTGCGCCACGTCGTGCCGGCGACCGCGCGCGACGTGCTGCGCCACGGGCCCGACCCGGTCGCGCTCCGTAGCGCCGCGCTGCGGCTACGGGACGAGATCGCCGCTACGGTGGGCTGACGGTCAGGCGCTGGTCGACTCAGCCATGCGCGATGGCCGGCTCGGCGATGCGCTCGGCGCCCGCGTAGACGTTCATCGTCTCGCCGCGCAGGAATCCGACCAGGGTCAGCCCGGACTCCGCGGCCAGGTCGACGGCGAGCGACGAGGGAGCGGAGACCGCCGCGAGCACCGGGACACCAGCCATGACCGCCTTCTGGACGAGCTCGAACGAGGCTCGCCCTGACACCATCAGCACGCACCCCTCGGCCGGGACCCGCCCGTTGAGCAGGGCCCAGCCGAGCACCTTGTCCACCGCGTTGTGGCGCCCCACGTCCTCGCGCACGACGAGCGGGCGGCCGTCGGCAGTGAACAGCCCGGCGGCGTGCAGGCCCCCGGTGGTGTCGAACACCCGCTGAGCGCCACGAAGTGCGTCCGGCAGTGCGAACAGGGTCGACGGCGACAGCACGACGGGGTCCGACGCCGGGGAGAACAAGCTGCGCAGGCGAACGGCGTCGAGGGACGCCTTGCCGCAGACGCCGCAGGACGAGGTCGTGTAGAAGCTGCGCTCGACGCCGGCCGACGGCGTGGCGACACCCGGCGCGAGCGCCACATCGAGCACGTTGTAGGTGTTTCGTCCGGTCTCGTCGAGGGAGTCGCAGTATCGCGCGGTGACGACGTCGCCGACCGAGTCGATGACGCCCTCGGTCAGCAGGAAGCCGTGTGCGAGTTCGATGTCGTGGCCGGGGGTGCGCATCGTGACCGCGAGCGCCCGGCCGCCGACGCGCAGCTCGATCGGTTCCTCGACCGCGAGGGTGTCGGGTTGCGGGCTGCGGCGGTCCGCGGTCAGCCGCAGCACGGGTCGCCGGACCGTCAATCGCCCCATACTGAATACTCCACTCTATGCACCGCCGGCCGCCAACTACGGCCACCTCTGCATCAAAGGGCCGGTTCGGATTCCAGCACGTCCAGAACCTGCCGACGGCGGAGGCCAGACAGCGGCCGAGTACCACCGCGTCGTGGCCGCCTCCCCTCAGCGGGTTGTCTGTCGTACCAGGTCGGCGCGGGTACCCCGCGTTGAGCCTGCCTTGCCACGATGGGTACCGTCGCCGCACCGATCCGGACCATCACAACACGAACATCGATCGACGGAGGAGACCGTGGCCCTTCCCGAGCTGACCGAGGAGCAGCGGGCCGCTGCATTGGAGAAGGCGGCCGCCGCCCGCCGCGCCCGGGCCGAGCTCAAGGAGCGCCTCAAGCGTGGCGGGACCAACCTCAAGGAGGTCCTCGACAACGCCGACAACGACGAGACCCTGGGTAAGATGAAGGTCTCGGCGCTGCTCGAGGCACTGCCGGGCGTCGGCAAGGTCCGCGCCCAACAGATCATGGAGAGGTTGGAGATCGCGCCGAGCCGCCGGCTGCGCGGTCTGGGGGAGCGGCAGCGCAAGGCGCTGCTGGCCGAGTTCAGCGACGGCTGACCGGAAGAGCACGCCTGACCAGAAGAGAGAGTGACCAGCGCAGCGAGTGACCAGTGTGGGGACGGCGGAGGAGCCGGGACGGGCCGCGATCGGCAGGTCCCGGCTCACCGTGGTCTCCGGCCCGTCGGGGGTCGGTAAGTCCAGCGTCGTGGCCGAGGCCCGGCGACGCCGGCCGGCGATCTTCGCCAGCGTGTCGGTGACGACCAGGCCGCCACGTGCCGGTGAGCGCGACGGGGAGCACTACCACTTCGTCGACCGGGAGACGTTCGCCGAGATGGTCTCCTCCGGCCAGCTCCTGGAGCATGCGGAGTACGCGGGCAACGGCTACGGCACGCCTGAGGCGCCGGTGCGCCGGGCCCTGGAGGCGGGGCGGCCCGCGCTGCTCGAGATCGAGCTGCAGGGTGCCCGCCAGATCCGTGCCGCGATGCCCGACTCGTTGCTGGTGCTGCTGGCGCCGCCGTCCTGGGAGGCGCTCGTCGACCGGCTGTCCGGCCGGGGGACGGAAGACCCGGCCGTGCTGGCGCGCCGGCTGCGGACGGCCCGGACCGAGCTGGAGGCGGCAGCAGAGTTCGACGCCACCGTGGTCAACGACGATGTGCAGCGCGCCGCCGGGGACTTGCTAGCCTTGATGGTCGGCGACCGGCCCAACGCCGCGGGCCGACCTCCCGCCGAACGAGACCAGGCGGTGCTGTTCAACGCCTCGACGGTGCTGACGCTGGCCATCGGCGTGGGATTCATGTATGTCGGGCTGCTCGTCGTCAACTTCCTCGTCTGCAACCTCATCATCGCCGGCACTGTCCTCGGACAGTACGTCGGCGGGGCGCCGGGGCTGTTCCACTACGCCAACATCGCCTGGCTGGTGACCTCGGCGGCCACCATCGCGGGCGCCGTCGGGTCGGGGTTCGAGACCGAGGAGTCCGTGCGCCAGGCGGCGTACAGCTACCACGAACAGGAACGACGATCCGCGCTCAGCGAGTCGGAGCCCGACCCCGAGGACAGCGAGACCGGCAACGGCGAGACCAGCAACCCTGCGAGGGACCAGCAATGCGAGCAGTGACGTGGCACGGCAAACGCGACGTCCGTGTGGACACCGTGCCCGACCCTGTCGTCAGGAAACCCACCGACGCGATCGTGCGCATCACCACCACCGCGATCTGCGGCTCGGACCTGCACCTCTACGAGGTGCTGAGCCCGTTCCTCGACGAGGGCGACATCCTCGGCCACGAGCCCATGGGCGTCGTCGAGGAGATCGGCAGCGAGGTCACCGGCATCGCGGCCGGCGACCGGGTCGTCATCCCCTTCCAGGTCTCCTGCGGCCACTGCTTCATGTGCGGTCAGGGGCTGCAGACGCAGTGCGAGACAACCCAGGTGCGTGACCAGAACATGGGTGCGTCGCTGTTCGGCTACACCAAGCTCTACGGCCAGCTGCCCGGCGGCCAGGCCGAGTACCTGCGCGTGCCCCAAGCCCAATACACCCACATCAAGGTCCCCGACGGCCCGCCCGACGAGCGGTTCGTCTACCTCTCCGACGTGCTGCCCACCGCATGGCAGGCCGTCGAGTACGCCGACATCCCGCCGGGCGGCAGCGTCGCCGTCCTCGGGCTGGGCCCGATCGGCGACATGGCTTGCCGGGTGGCGCGTCAGCGCGGGGCCGAACGCGTCATCGGCGTCGACCTGGTTCCCGAGCGCCTCGAACGCGCCCGCCGTCACGGCGCCGAGGCCATCGACCTACGCGACCACGACGACGTCACCGGCGCGGTCCGCGAGCTGACCGGGGGACGTGGTCCCGACGCGGTCATCGACGCCGTCGGCATGGAGGCGCACGGCTCGCCGTTCGGCATGCTCGCCCAGCAGCTCACCACGCTGCTCCCCGACAACGTGGCCGCGTGGATGATGGGGCGAGCCGGTGTCGACCGGCTCGGCGCGTTGCACCTCGCGATCGACCTCGTCCGCCGCGGCGGCACCGTATCGATCATCGGCGTGTACGGTGGGCAGGCCGACCCGCTCCCGATGCTGACCCTGTTCGACAAGCAGGTCACGCTGCGCATGGGTCAGGCCAACGTCAAGCGCTGGATCGACGACATCATGCCGCTGGTCATCGACGACCGCGACCCGCTCGGCGTCGAGGGCTTCGCCACCCACCGCCTCCCGCTGACCGAGGCACCGCACGGCTACGACATCTTCCAGCGCAAGGAGGACAACGCGGTCAAGGTCCTGCTGCAGCCCTGACGGGTCAGACCGGGTGCGCGCGGAACTGCTCGAGGAGCAGCCCGGACAACCGCTCGGGGACCTCTTCGGGGATCCAGTGCGACACCCCGTCGAGCACCTCGAACCGGTAGTCGCCGCTGACGAAGTCGCGCGAGGCGGCGGCCGCGTCACGGGTGAGGAAGCGGTCGCCGGTGCTGTAGACGTACAGCGTCGGCACCGGTACCCGCGCACGTGCGCCCTGCAGTGTCGACGGCAACGCCATCGCGCGGTACCAGTTGATCCCGCCGGCCACCGCCTCGGGCGAGTCGAGGTGCTCGGCGTAGCGGCGCGCGTAGCGCTCGGGAAGCCCGCTGCGGACGAGCAAGCCGACGAACAGCCGGCGGTTGGTGAGCAGCCGCTCGGGCAGCCACGGCAGCTGGAACAAGCCCATGTACCACGAGTGCAGCGCCTGGCGGCCCCGCAGCGCGCGCAGGAAGGCGCCGGGATGCGGCGTGGACAGCACGGTCAGGCTCGCCAGCCGGTCGGCCAGGCGCACGCCGCAGGCCCACGCCACCGCGCCGCCCCAATCGTGGCCGACCAGGTGGAAGCGGCGGAAGCCGCCTGCGTCGGCCAGCGCTGCGACGTCGGCGACGAGTTCGCTCATCCGGTAGTCCGCGCGCCCGGCCGGCCGGGCGCGCGGCGAGTACCCGCGCTGATCCGGGGCCACCGTGCGGTAACCGGCGGCGTTCAGCGGCGGCACGACCTCGTCGAACGAGCGGGACGTCTCCGGGAAGCCGTGCAGCAGCACGACGGGCTCGCCGGCCGCCGGTCCGCTGTCGGAGACGTCGAAGGTCAGGCCGTCGCGGGTGAACTGGTCCATGTCGCGCAGCCTTCCAGCCGTGCGGGCCTCAGCCCTGCCGGGTCTCCTCGTCGATCCAGTCGAGGTAGGCTCGGTTGCCGTCGACGACGGGCGTCGCGATCACCTCGGGGACGTCGTAGCCGTGCTCGCCCGTGATGTGGTCGAGCAACGCCGGCAGCCGGGCCGCGCTCGTCTTGACCTCCAGCCGCCACTCCGGGTCGTCCTGTGCCGTCCCCTCCCACCGATAGAAGCTGCGGATCGCGAAGACCTGCACGCAGGCACCCATCCCCGCATCGACGATGCCGCGGGCGAGCGCGGCCGCCGCGCCCTCGGAGTCGGTTGTCGTGACGACCTGGTAGTAAGCACTCTGCGCCATGCGCCGAACGTAGTGGTCGCGCGTCGCGCCGGGCTCGTGCCACTGCCTAGGTGGCTGGTGTTTTTCGCGTGTCGCTGCCCTGGGCGGCCGCCCCGGTCTA
>WHSY01000609.1 GCA_009379815.1 Pseudonocardiaceae bacterium | reverse complement strand
CGGGCGCCTGTATTGGCGCAGCCTGGTGGTTCGTGACAAGAGAGACGTCCGGGACGCGGGCGACGTCGCGGCCGAGTGCGTCGCTCACCTGCGGGCAGCGAGCAACCACGGCCGGATCCGCCCGGTCATCACCGTCTTCGCCGCCGATGAACCCGGCCTCGCCGCGCCGCGGGTCCGCAACGATCAGCTCGTCCGCTACGCCGGATACAACACCGACGACGGCGTGCTGGGCGATCCGAAGCATGTCGACCTCACCGCCTGGGTCGAGGAGCTCGGCTGGGTGCCGCCGACTCCGGCGTACCTGCTTCGGATGGCGGGCGCCAAGCGGCGGGCGCGGAATGCGTTGACCGACTGACCGCCGGCCACGCTTGATTTCAGCGCATCGCGGCTCAGCCCGTAGTCTTGTCTGCGCTATGGCGGAATTTATCTATGTGATGCGCAAGGCGCGCAAGGCGCACGGCGACAAGGTCATCCTCGACGACGTCACCCTGGCGTTCCTGCCAGGGGCGAAGATCGGGGTAGTCGGGCCGAACGGAGCCGG
>WHSY01000608.1 GCA_009379815.1 Pseudonocardiaceae bacterium | reverse complement strand
CTCCCCGAGGCCTTCACCGAGGGGCCGTTGGTGTCAGCGCTGCGGGAGGGGAGCCTCCTCTACATCGAGGAGCTCAACCGGGTTCCTGAAGAGACGCTCAACGTCCTCATCACGGCGCTGGCCGAAGGCGAGATCCACGTGCCCCGGGTGGGGCACATCCCCGCCGCGCCGCAGTTCCGGCTCATCGCCGCCATGAACCCGTTCGACGCCGTCGGCACCGCCCGGGTCGGCCAGGCCATCTACGACCGGATGTGCCGCATCGCCCTCGGGTACCAGGACCGGGCGGGGGAGGAGCGGATCGTCGAGCAGGTGACCGGCGCGGCGGGGGAGCTGACCGAGGACTACGAACAGGAGGTTGCCCGCGCCGCGGCCTACCTGGGCACCGGGGACCAGGCCAGCCCTGGCCGCAGTGTCGCCTCGATCTTCATGGAGCCGGGAAACCAGGCGTTCAACGTGACCTCGGGGCTGCTTGACGTGGCCTTGAACATCTACGCCGATCCGACCGTGTACGCCTCCAAGGGCGTTGGGATCGTGCGTCACG
>WHSY01000607.1 GCA_009379815.1 Pseudonocardiaceae bacterium | reverse complement strand
CGAATCCCCACAGGAGGATGCCCATCTACCCGACCTGCTGTGGGGGACCGCCCTCGGTATGGCCGACTACGCCGCCCATTTCGACCCAGCCCGCGTTCTCGCCGAGTGCGAGGCGAAACGCCGCATCGTGAGATTGCATCAGATCGCCGAACGTGAAAGCCCTCCAAGCGATCCATACCAAGAAGGATTGATCCGCGGCTGGCGCGACGCCTACAACGACGCCTTAGCAATGCTCGCCCTGCCATACGCCGACCATCCGGAGTTCAAGGAGGAATGGAGCGCATGAGCGTCGACACCATCACCCACGCCGCGCTAGGAGGGGACATCATGAAAGCAATGTGGGGCACCTACATGGACGTTAACGCCGTCGGTGTCAACTATCTCACATGCGGCAGGGCTGGCTGTGATTGGACACACGATCTCCCCGCGCCGTTCCTACTAGGCGATGCCGTCAAGCTCGCCGAAGACCACAAGGACAACTGCCCTGGGCGCGTCGCGCTGAAGGAAGGCGACCGGTGACCACCCACGAGGTCGCCGTCGA
>WHSY01000606.1 GCA_009379815.1 Pseudonocardiaceae bacterium | reverse complement strand
CACGGCACCGCGGCGACCACGATCCCGTGCCCCGGGCACCGGACCCGAGGCGCATCGGCCTCCACCACCGCACGGACCGTGCCCAGATCCAGCGCCCGCCACCGCCGCCGACCGTCCCCGCTGTCATAGCCCGCACAGCGCCGCTGACACCGCCCACACCGGCCCCGCTGACCACGCTGACCACGAACATGAACCACCACGAGCAGGTCCGGACCCTCGCAGACCTCGACCCGCTCGACGACCGTCTTCTCCAGCCCCAACAGCCGAGCCCATACCCTGGTGCCGCGCACGCCGTTCCCCGCCTCTCGTGACCGACCTTCAGACAGCCGGAAACGTAAGCAGGGCAACGGCGTGCGCCCCTACGACACACCCACCGCGCCCACAGATAAGTCACAAGAGCCCGATTTCGGCACATGTGCATGCAGCGACACCCCTTCCCCGGGGCCGTCCGCGGAGGCGACACTGCTCGTCCGGTCCTACTCGGCCCGACAGCTTCGCCGGCCAGGTCCGAGGCCGGCCGTGCCATCCGATCGCGGCGGCCGCG
>WHSY01000605.1 GCA_009379815.1 Pseudonocardiaceae bacterium | reverse complement strand
CTGGTAGTGATGGCTTCGGCAGTGTGGCTATGCGAGCGACAACAGTCGGCGACGCGGTTACCCTGACGGGAACCAAAACCCAGGTGATCGATGGTCACAGTGCGGACACCGTGCTTGTCCTAGCGCTACCGCCCGGTGAGTCCACCCAGCCTGAGCTGTACCTTGTCGACAGCTCTGCGACTGGTCTCACACGGAGTCGTGTCGACACGCTCGACATCACCCGCCCCATGGCCACCCTGACTTTCGACGCTGTCCCCGCGACTCCCTTATCCGACGTGACCGGCGGCTCGCCTGTACAACGAGTGCTGGACGTGGCCAAGACGCTGCTGGCAGCGGAGATGGTCGGAGGCATCGACGGTGCCATGAACATGTCCGTCGTGTACGCGAAGATGCGTCACCAGTTCAACCGTCCTATCGGCTCGTTCCAGGCGGTCAAGCACCGCTGCGCCGAGATGGCCATCGAGCTGGACACGGCGCGCGCGGTCACCCTCTATGCGGCGCATTTGGCAGCGGAGGACAGCGTTGGGCTTGCTGAGGCGGCTCC
>WHSY01000604.1 GCA_009379815.1 Pseudonocardiaceae bacterium | reverse complement strand
GGCGCGCCAGGCCCGTGCCATGCGGCGAAGACGGCGCTGATCGCCAGGTTCGCCAGCATGAGGCCGACCGCGCAGGCGAGCAGCACCAGCCACGCGCGGGTGGTGGCGAGCTTCCGCAGCTCCGCGCGGACGAGTGCGGTCACTGAGCGTCCTCGAGGGTCGGGTCGCGCAGCAGCTCGAGGACCGCCTCCTCCGGCTCGGTCGTCTCCTGCCACAGTCCCCGGACCGCCACCCCGGCCTGCCGTGCGACGACGCCGACGTCGTCGCTGGTGGCACCGAGCACCCGCAGCGTGTCGGGGGCGACGCGCTCGACCCGCGCGCCCGCCTGGGTCAGCGCCACGGTCAGCTCGTCGATCTGCACGGTACGCACGCGGATCGCGGCGTCCGCGTCGCGGGCGAGCTCGCCGAGGCTGGCCTGGCCCACCAGGCGGCCGCCGCCGATCACGACGACCGAGTCGGCGGCCCGCTCCACCTCAGAAAGCGCCCGGCTGGCCACCAGAACCGCGCGCCCCTCGTCGGCCGATCGCCGGAGGAAGCCGCGCAG
>WHSY01000603.1 GCA_009379815.1 Pseudonocardiaceae bacterium | reverse complement strand
TGGTCAAGGTCATGTCCCCGAGTCGGGTCGGATCCGATCGCGCTTGGGAGCTGCGGGTCGGTGAGATCCTCGGGCTCACCGGGCTAATCGGATCCGGGGCGGCAGCCGCCGTGCGCGGCTTGGCCGGGGTGACCCCGCTACCCGCCCGGCTCGAGATCCGCGGCAAGTCCGCGAGCATCCGCACGATCCGAGACGCGCGCCGGCTCGGAATCGGATTCATACCGGAGGACCGAAAGGGCGCCGGCCTGATCGGGGATCAGAGCGTGGCAGTCAACATGTCTCTGGCCGCCCTGGATTCCGTGTCGCGAGCCGGGGTCGTGAACTGGGGGTCGCTTGTCGAGCGGGCGGAGCGCTTCTGCGACGACCTCGACGTTCGGCTCGCCTCGGTCAACGTTCCGGTCCGGACGCTGTCGGGCGGCAACCAGCAGAAGGTGATGCTGGCGCGATGGCTGGCGTCCGGCGTTGAGATCCTCGCCGTAGAGGAGCCCACCCATGGCGTCGACATTGGCGGCAAGGTCCAGATCCATGACCTGCTGAGGACCTTCG
>WHSY01000602.1 GCA_009379815.1 Pseudonocardiaceae bacterium | reverse complement strand
CTACCTTGTCGACGAGCAGGAAGAGCTGCAGGCCGAGGCCGAGCCGGAGGACCCGGAGCCGGAGGACACGGCGCCGGAGAAATAGGCGTGTCTGCATATTTCGTACGGTGTGTTGATGGATCTCGTACGGTGTGATGACGCGATGCGCCGGCTCACTGACCTAGCCGTATCAACACACCGTACGAAATATGCAGACACGCCGGATCAGGGCCGGAGGTAGGCCAGTACCGCCTGCACCCTCCGGTGGTTCGAGTCGGACGGCGCGAGATCCAGCTTGGTGAACACGTTGCTCACGTGCTTCTCCACCGCCCGCTCGGTGATCACCATGGCGCGGGCGATCGCGGTGTTCGTCTTGCCCTCGGCCATCAGCGCGAGCACCTCCCGCTCCCGCGGGGTCAGCGAGCGCAGCGGGTCACGCCGGGCGGCGAACAGCTGGGACACCACCTGCGGGTCGAGCACCGTGCCGCCGCCGGCCACCCGCTGCAGCGCGTCGTGGAACTCCTCGACCCTGGCCACCCGGTCCTTGAGCAGGTACCCGACCGCGCC
>WHSY01000601.1 GCA_009379815.1 Pseudonocardiaceae bacterium | reverse complement strand
CCCCACAGCACGTCGCCGCCGAGCCGCGGATCCTGGCGTACGAGCCCCCCCGCCAGGTCGACCGCCGCGATGTTCTCATGGACGGCGTCGGCTTCGACGTGCTCGTCGTAGAAGGCGGTCGCGCGCTCGTCGTCGACGCCCAAGCGCCGCAGCGCGTTGGCGTAGCGGCGGTTCGGCAGCGAGGACGTCATCTCAAAGGCGGCGAGGTGCCCGACCAGCGCACCCCGCCATCGGCGATGCAACCCGAACAGCGAGATCAAATTCGACGTCGCCAGCGTCACCGCGGGCACCGCGTCCAGGTAATGGCCGTAGGTGTCACATAGCCCGAGCCCCCGCATCGTGGTGCGGAACAACTCCGAGTGCATCCGCTCCGCCCGGCCACCGCCGTACTCATCGGCCTGGATCTCGACCAGCGCGGCCTTCACCGGACAGGCCAGCCTCGGCACCGCCCACGTGTGCGGATCGGCCTCTTTCAGGTGATACACCGACCGATGCACCACAAACTCGCGGAACTGCTCCAGCGTGGCCGAACGTTGCAGATAACGC
>WHSY01000600.1 GCA_009379815.1 Pseudonocardiaceae bacterium | reverse complement strand
CGACAGCAGATACCAGTCCAGCAACCTGTGGAGGGCTTCGCGGCGATGATCGGGCGGGTCCGTGTCACGAGCGCACTCGGCGGCGAAGAGCCGGAGCAGATCGTGGAAACGGTACCGGTGCGCGGCGTCGTGTTCGAGCAGGTTCGCTTTGGCGAGCACGCCCAGCAGCCGCTCGGCGTGCCGGGCGTCGCCGCCCGACAGCGCCGCGGCGGCGTCGGGGCGGACCGAGATCGTGCCGGACGTGGACGCCGACCCACGCTACCTCGCCTGCTTCGCGAGCACGCGCAGCGAGATCGTGGTGCCGATCTTCGACGGCGGAGACGTCGTCGGCGAGATCGACATCGACGCATCGGACCGCGATGCCTTCGACACCGCGGATGCGCGCTTCCTCGAGGAGGTCGCCGCGCTTCTCGCTCGGTTGCGGCCGGCCGCGTAACCGGCCGCGTAGGCCTTCGGTGAGATGCCCAGCGCACCAGGCCCCTTCGAGCAGGTCTACGACACCCACGCGGTGGGTGTCTACCGGTTCATCTACGCCCGCGTCGGAAAC
>WHSY01000005.1 GCA_009379815.1 Pseudonocardiaceae bacterium | reverse complement strand
TCCCGGACCCCGCACACCGCAACCGCCTCGTCGACCGCGTCCCGCGGCACGGCATTGACCAGCACCCCCAGCGACACCTGATCCGGCCGCACCACCACACCCTCGCCCATGATCGGCGACCGTGCCAGCCGCACGACCTGAGACGATCACGCCACGCCGTCCCGATCAGGAACTACCAGGTCAGGTCCTTGATCCACTTAGGCTACGTGGCATTGGGTCTGGGAAGGGCGCCGGTGTGGGTCGTGAGGATGTGATCGGTAGAGCGTTTCATAACGCGTCCTCCGTCAGCGACATCAGGTTGAACGTATGTCAATGCGGTTTCCCAACCGCATGATATGATCCTTGGAGCCCTGCCCGGCGCTGTCAAGAAGGACGATTACGGGTATTTGTAGCTTCGGCCAAATCGTCGCCGAATGCGGCGATCGCCGTCTCCGCCGCGCCGTCCCACCGGCCACTGACCGGCATGGGGAACACCACGGGGAGGTCGATTCCGGCGCTGCGGTAGTCGCGGAGGCGGTCGCGGCAGGCCGCCGCGTCGCCGTGCACGACGAATGCGTCGGCCACCTGCTGCGGGACCGCGGCAGCGGCGGCCTCGCGGTCGCCTGCCGACAGCGCCGCCCGAGCGACCGCCAGCCGGTCGTGCGGGTCGTGCTCGGTGAACAGCCGTGCTGCCGACGGGTGGCGGGCGTAGTGCAGCACGACGCCGCGAGCGGCAGCCCTGGCCTGCTCCGGATCGTCGGACAGGCAGCACTGCAACACGCACGTGATCGGGACGCTACCGGGGTCGCGGCCGGCCGACTCCGCCGCGCGGCCGACCGTGGTCACTGCCCTCGCCACCTGCTCCGGAGAGGAGAGGTTGAGGATGACCCCGTCGGCCACCCGGCCGGCGAGCTCGAGCATCCGCGGCTGCAGCGCCGCCAGCTGGATCGGCAGCCGGGTGCGGTGCGGCGGGCGGTCGAGCACGAGCGGATCGCCGAGCCCGAAGAACTCGCCGCTGAAGGTCTGCTGTGCCAACGTGGCGCGCACGAGCGCCACGTACTCCTCGACCATCCGCAGCGGCGGCATCCGGGGCAGCCCGAGCAGATCGTGGTTGAGCCGTGCGTTGGCGGTGCCGAGCCCGAGCACGAACCGGCCGCCGGCGGCGTCGTCGAGGGTCGCCGCCGTCATCGCGGTGAGGACGGGAGGGTGCAGGTAGGCGTTGGCGATCGCGGTGCCGACCGCGACGCGGCTGGTGGCAGCGACCACTGGCGGGCACAGCGACAGCACGTCGCTGCCACCTTCGGCGAGGAACACCGCGGTGAACCCGGCCTGCTCGGCCTGGCGGGCCAGCTCGCCGAACTCCTCGCCGGATCGGCCCGCGCGGGTCGCCAGTGACAGTC
This sequence comes from Pseudonocardiaceae bacterium, assembly GCA_009379815.1. GTDB lineage: Bacteria > Actinomycetota > Actinomycetes > Mycobacteriales > Pseudonocardiaceae > WHSY01. The sequence goes on along the minus strand of WHSY01000005.1, from coordinate 94,761 downwards.
CCAGCACGGCCATCAGGCATGCACCTCCGTCATGTCGCTGCACCAACGCGGCGTTGGGGCAAATGCCGTTGCGGCAACGCCGCGCTGGGGCGCCGTGGTTCCGTCCGGCTAGAAGTGAAGGTAGACTCAGTTTCAGTATCGAGGAAGGGGTTCGCGATGACCGGTCGCAACAATGAGTTCCAGTTCGGCGGGATCAACCACCTCGCGCTGGTGTGCTCGGACATGCAGCGCACCGTCGACTTCTACTCGGGTGTGCTGGGGATGCCGCTGGTCAAGACCATCGAGCTGCCTCGCGGCAAGGGCCAGCACTTCTTCTTCGACTGCGGCGGAGGCGACTGCCTGGCCTTCTTCTGGTTCCCGCAGGCGCCGGACGGCGTGCCGGGTGTGTCGGCGCCTGCCGCTCGCCCCGACCAGGGCGAGATCGTCAGCGCGGTCGGCTCGATGAACCACGTCGCGTTCAGCGTGCCGGCCGACCGGTTCGACGACTACTACGCCCGGCTCGCCGCCAAGGGCGTGGCGGTCAGCCCGGTGCTCAACCACGACGACAGCCCGGAGGGCGTCACCCAGGAGTTGCACGACGGCGTGTTCGTCCGCTCATTCTACTTCACCGACCCCGACGGCATCCTGCTCGAGTTCGCGTGTTGGTTGCGGGAGTTCGGCGACACCGATGCCCGGCACACCCCCAGGACGGCCGCGGACCGCGTGGCCGCGGCGACGGTCTGAGCGGCCTGAAGGGCCGCATGCGACGTCACACCGTTGCCCGGCGAGGCCCCGGGTCGGCCGGGTCGGCCGGGACGGCCGCCGTCGCCGAGCCGGCACGACCGGTCAAGGCCACCCGCAAGGGCCGGGAGACCGACGCCGCGTTCCGGCAGGGCGCCCGCACCGTGTTCGCCCGGGACGGCTACCTCAACGCCAAGATCAGCGATATCGCCGGGGCGGCCGGCAAGTCCGTCGCCTCGTTCTACAACTACTACGACAGCAAGGCCGATCTTCTCGTCGCGCTGGCCGAGGACTTCCACGCCGAGACGACTCGGCTGGCGCAGCTGCCCTACTCCGAGGGGCGCACGCCGCGTGAGGCGTTGCGCGAAGCCGTCGCCGGGTTCTGGCACACCTATGCCGACCGGCGCGGCGAGCTCATCGGCATCTTCCAGGCGGCGATGTTCGACCCGGAGTTCGCCGGACGGTGGCTCGACATCCGGGCCAGGGCGATCCGCAACATCGCCGCCGAGATCCGGCATGCGCAGCGCGAGGGCTACTGCCCGGGCATCGACCCGGACCTGACGGCGTCGTCGCTGTCCGCGATGATCGAGCAGTTCTGCTATGTCTGGCAGGCGCAGGGTGGCGACCGCATCGCGGGGGAGTTCACCGCCGACAAGGCCATCGACACCCTGTCGTCGGTGTGGTTCCACGCCCTGTATTGGAAGCCAGCACAGGACTGGAGGCCGTGACACGTGACCGAGGTCAGCCGTGAGTTCGTCGGACTGCCGTCGCCGCTGGCCGGGCGGGCCGGCGCCGGCGGCCATCCTTGCCAGGGCATCTACTACACCGCCACCGGCACCCGGCCGCGCACCGCCGTGATCGCCACGCACTACAACGTCGACTTCTCCGAGCACTACCTCGCGCCGTACCTGGCGCAGCGGGGATACGGCTTCCTGGGCTGGAACACCCGGTTCCGCGGCAACGAGGCGTTCTTCCTGCTCGACCACGCGCTGGCCGAGATCGGGGTCGGCGTGGCCTGGCTGCGCGAGCGGGCCGGCGTCGAGCAGGTCGTGCTGCTGGGCAACTCCGGGGGCGGCTCGCTGATGGCGGCCTACCAGTCGCAGGCCGGGGAGCCGAACGTGACCGCTTCCGGCGCCACGGCGGCCGACGCGATCGCCGACCTGCCTGCCGGGGACTTCTACATCGCGCTGGCTGCACACCCCGGGCGACCCGAGGTGCTGACCGCGTGGCTGGACCCGTCGGTCACCGACGAGGCCGACCCGCTCTCGGTCGACCCGGAGCTCGACCCCTACGGCGAGGCCAACCCACCCCCGTTCGACGAGGAGTTCCAGTGCCGGTACCGCGCGGCGCAGCGTGCCCGCAACCAGCGGATCACGGACTGGGCCGCGGCCCAGCTCGACGCGCTGCGCGGAACCCGGGCCGGCGACCGGCTGTTCCACACCTACCGCGTCTGGGCCGACCTGCGCATGATCGACCCCACCATCGAGCCGTCCGAGCGCCGCCCGCGGCATTGCTACCTCGGTGATCCGCAGCAGGCCAACTACGGGGTCTACGGGATCGGCTCGCAGTCCACGCTGCGCACCTGGTTGTCGATGTGGAGTCTGGAGACGTCGCAGTGCCGGGGCGCGCCCCACCTGGCGAGGATCACGCTGCCGTCGCTGGTTGTGCAGGCCACCGCGGACGCCGGGGTCTACGACAGTGACGCACGGAGCATCCACGACGCGCTCGGCGCCACCGACCGACGGCTGGAGCGGCTGTCCGGGAACCACTACTTCACCGAACCCAGCGGCGCCCGCGGCCAGGTTGCCGACCTGATCGCGGGTTGGCTGGCCGAGCGCGGCGCCTGAGCCGACTGAACCCCGTTGCGGTTCCGAAACGGGCTTGGCGCGGGCCGGACAGTCCGGGTTCGACGCGGCTCGTCCGGCTGCCGGACAGCGGGCAGTAGGCTGCGGGCAGGGTCGACCGAGCAGTGGGGAGCCGTCTGATGCCGCGTGAGGGCACGGGGCCGGATTTCATCGAGGCGCTGGCGCGCGGGCTGGAGGTCATCACCGCGTTCGAGCCGCAGCGCCCCGCCATGTCGCTGACCGAGGTCGCCACGACCACCGGGCTGGCCCGTCCGACGGCGCGGCGGATCCTGCTGACGCTCGAGGAGTTGGGCTACGTCCGTTCCGGCGCGGGCGGCTTCGCCCTGACTCCGCGGGTGCTGGAGCTGGGGGTGTCCTACGTGCGGTCGATGGGGCTGTGGGACGTCGCCCGCCCCCACATGGAGCGGCTGGTGGCCCGGACGAACGAGTCGACATCGATCGCCCAGCTCGACGGTTCGGACATCGTCTACGTCGCGCGCGTCGCGGTTCCCAAGATCGTCTCGCTGGCCGTGCAGATCGGCACGCGGTTCCCGGCGCTGCAGACGTCGCTGGGGAAGGTGCAGCTCGCGGCGCTGCCCTCGGAGGAGGTGGACCGGGTGCTGGCCGAGCCGACGCGGTCCGGGCTGGTGCCGCTGTGGCAGCCGGACCGGGCCGAGCGCGACGCCGAGCTGCGGGAGGTCCGCGCCCGCGGGTGGGCGCTGACCGACGAGCAGCTCACCCGGGGGATCCGCTCGGTCGGTGCCCCGCTGCGCGACGGGTCCGGCCGGGTGATCGCCGGGATCAACGTCAACACCCATGCCGCGGAGACTCCGGTCGGCCAGCTGCTCGACGAGCACCTGCCGCTGCTGCTGCAGACCGCCGGTGATATCAGTGCCGATTTCGCCCGGGTCGAGGCCGTACCACAGGTGACGGTGACGACCGCATCGTAGGGTCGCCGGGGTGCCGGGATCCCTTGACTGGCTCCCCGGCTGTGCCAGAATCGCGTGAGAACGGACATCGGTCCGTTCTCCGGACAGGAGGTCGGGTCGGGATGTCAGAGAACGGGCCGGGCACTCGGACAGCGGGACCGCTGTCCGGAGTGCTGATCGCGGACTTCTCCCGGGTGCTGGCGGGCCCGTACGCCACGATGCTGCTGGCCGACCTGGGCGCCGACGTGGTCAAGGTCGAGGGCCCCCCGACCGGCGACGACACCCGCACCTGGACGCCGCCGGTGCGGGACGAGGTGTCGACTTACTACCTGAGCATCAACCGCAACAAGCGCTCGATCGCGCTGGACCTGCGTGACGCGGCCGACGCCGAGGTCGCCCGCGAGCTCGCTCACCGCGCCGACGTCATGATCGAGAACTTCCGGCCGGGCGGGCTGGCCAAGTACGGCCTGGACTACGACGCCGTCCGCGAGCGCAACAGCGGTGTGGTCTACGCCTCGATCAGCGGATTCGGCTCCGGCGCCGGGGCGCACGTGCCCGGTTACGACCTGATGGTGCAAGCCATGTCCGGGTTGATGAGCATGACCGGAGAGGCGGACGGCACGCCGTACCGGTCGGGTATCTCGGTGTTCGACGTGATGGCCGGGATGCACGCCGCGATCGGGATCCTGGCCGGGCTGCGGCACCGCGACGCCACCGGCGAGGGCCAGCACGTGGAGGTGAATCTGCTGTCCTCGGCGCTGTCCGGGATGGTCAACCAGAGCTCGGCCTACGTCGCGGGCGGTGTGGTGCCGTACCGGATGGGCAACGCCCACCCCAGCGTCGTCCCCTACGAGCCGCTGCCCACCGCCGACCGCGACCTGATCGTGGGCGCGGCCAACGACGGGCAGTTCCGCAAGCTGTGTGCGGTGCTCGGTATTCCGGAGGTGGCCGACGACCCCCGCTTCGCCCACAACTCCGACCGCACCGCCAACCGGGAGCGGCTACGCCCGATGCTGGTCGAGGCGCTGGCACACCGCAACGCCACCGAATGGTTCGAGGCGCTGGTCGAGGCCGGCGTGCCCTGCGGGCCGATCAACACCATCGACGGCGGCTTCGCGATGGCGGAACGCTTCGAGCTGGACCCGATCGTGGAAGTCGGCGAGGGCGAGCGAGCGGTCCCGATGGCCAAGCACCCGATCTCGCTGTCGGCCACCCCGGCGCGCTACGACCTGCCGCCGCCGGAACTCGACGAGCACGGCGAGGAACTGCGCCGCTGGCTGACCGCAACGGAGCAGCGTCGTGGCGCCTGAGCCGCCGAGCTACCCGACGTCGCTGGGAACCTCGGACCTGAAGACGATCAGCCTGCTGGGTCGCGACCTGGCCGACGACCTGATGGGCAGGGTCGGTTTCGGTGAGCTCGCCATGTGGCTGGTCACTCAGCAGCGGCCGACGCCGTCGCAGGTCCGGGTGTTCGAGGCCGTGCTGGTGGCGCTGGCCGACCACGGATTCACTCCGACGGCCATCGCGGCGCGGGTCACGTATCTCAGCGCGCCCGACTCGCTGCAGGGCGCGCTGGCCGCCGGGCTGCTCGGCGGCGGCTCCCGGTTCCTGGGCGTCACGGAGGACACCGGGAGGTTCCTCGCCGAGGTGCTGACCGGCCTGGACGGCCCGCCGACCGACGACGCCGGGTGGGACGCGCTGGCGCGCGACACGGTGCGGGCCCGCCACGCAGCCGGCCGTTTCGTGCCCGGGCTCGGCCACCCCGTGCACAAGGAGGGCGACCCCCGCACGGCGCGGCTGATGGCGATCGCCGCCGAGGAGGGGCTGTTCGGCCCGCACCTGTCGCTGTTCGCCGCGATCGGGCGGGTGCACCCGGAGGTGCTCGGCAGGACGTTGCCGCTCAACGGTGCCGGCGTCTGCGGCGCGGCGCTGGCCGACCTCGACCTGCCCGTCGACCTGCTGCGCGGGTTCGCGCTGCTCGCGCGCACCGCGGGACTGATCGGGCAGCTCGCCGAGGAGCGTCGCCGGCCCGTCGCGCGGGACATCTACCTGTCGGTGGACCGCAACGCCGAGTTCGTCGAGCCCGACTGACCTCCGGAGGTTCGCATGGCTGAACTGGCCGCGGTCATCGCGTCCACCCACCACCCGTTCTTCTACCGCGCCAGCACCTCGACCGGCCGGGACCGGCCGCCGTTCGCCGACGAGTGGGTGCGCAAGGTGGAGGCGTTCCGCGAGACGCTGACCCGGGCGCGGCCCGACGTGCTCGTCATGGTCGGCTCGGATCACTTCCACCAGCTGTGGCTGGACAACATGCCGCAGTTCCTGGTCGGCAAGGCCCCCTACTACGACGCGAACTTCTACAACGAGCAGCGCGAGTTCGGGCTGCCGAGGATGCTGCTGCACGGCCACGAGGACCTGTCGGCCTACCTGCTGCGCGAGGGCATGGACGCCGGGTTCGACCTGGCGATGAGCAACGAGCTGCGCGTCGACCACAGCATCACGTGCCCGATCATCACGCTGCGCCCGGGCAACGACCTGCCGATCGTGCCGGTCTACACCAACATCTTCGCGCCGCCGCTGCCGCAGCCGAAGCGGTTCGTCCAACTCGGACGGACGCTGCGGGAGCTGGTGGAGTCCTGGCCCGGGAACCAGCGGGTCGCCGTGATCGGCACCGGGCACCTGTCGCTCGAGCTCGGCGGCCCCCGCCAGTTCGGGCCGCACGGTCCCGATCCCGAGTTCGACGCCCGCGCCGTCGAGTGGATCGCCTCCGGCGACATCGACGGGTGCCTGTCCGAGGTGACGCTCGACAGCCTGCACGCCCCGGGAAACGCCACCCACGGGTTCATGGACTTCATGCTCATGATGGGCGTCGCCGGTGCGGGCGCCAAGGCCGACTACGTCGACACCCTCGACCTGTTCCACACCATGGAGGCGTACTTCACCTGGTACCCGAACGGAGCGGCGGGCCCATGAGCAAGTACCTGGTCGACAAGTTCCTGTTCACAGTGGACCGCGATCCGGAGCTCGTCGAGCGCTACCGCGAAGATCCGGCCGGCACCGTCGCATGGTGGGAGGCCGAGCGGGCCAACCGGCTCCTGGGTTGCCACACCGGCGAGTCCTCCACCTGGCAGGCGTTCGAACCCGGCGAGCGCGAGGCGCTGGCCACGCACGACTACCCGGCGCTGTTCGGGCTCGGGGCGCACCCCTTCTTGACGCTGACCCTGTTCATCGCGATGTTCGAGCGCGACTACGACGAGCCGCTCGGGTTCCAGCAGGAGTACGCGCGGCGGCTGTCGCACCACTCGCTGCCCTACCCCGACATCGCCACCTGATCCGGAGGTTGCCCGTGCCCGCCCTGCCGCTGCTGCCGACGTCACTGGTCGGCAGCTATGCCCAGCCGGACTGGCTCATCGACCGCGCCAACCTGGCCGGCCGCTTCCCACCGCGGGTGCGCGCCAGGGAGCTGTGGCGGGTCGATCCCGAGTTGCTCGGCCAGGCCCAGGACGACGCCACTCTGCTCGCCATCCGCGCGCAGGAGGAGGCCGGGCTCGACCTCGTCACCGACGGCGAGATGCGGCGGGAGAGCTACTCCAACCACTTCGCCACCGCGCTCGACGGCGTCGACGTCGACAATCCCGGCACGGCACTGGACCGCAGCGGTCACCCGAACCCCGTGCCGCGGATCACCGGGCCGATCCGCCGATCGCGGCCGATCGAGGTGCAGGACCTGGACTTCCTACGGGCGCACACCGACCGGGCGGTCAAGATGACCGTGCCCGGGCCGTTCACCATGTCCCAGCAGGCGCAGAACGACCACTACCCTGATGCCGAGGCCGCGGCGATGGCTTATGCCGCCGCGGTCAACGCCGAGATCCGCGACCTGTTCGCCGCCGGAGCCGATGTCGTGCAGCTCGACGAGCCCTACCTGCAGGCCCGTCCGGAGGCCGCCCGTGCCTACGGCGTCGCCGCGCTGTCCGCCGCGCTGGACGGCGTCACGGGAACCACGGCGGTGCACGTCTGCTTCGGCTACGCGGCGATCATCCACGAGCGTCCCTCGGGGTACACGTTCCTGCCCGAGCTGGCAGGCTGCCCGGTCGACCAGATCTCCATCGAGACCGCCCAGTCCGGCCTCGACCTCGGCGTGCTCGCCGACCTGACCGGCAAGACCATCATCCTCGGGGTGATCGACCTGTCCACTTCGGACGTCGAGACGGCTGAGCTGGTGGCCGAGCGGACGCGCCGCGCGTTCGACTGGCTGCCGCCCGAGCAGGTCGTCCTCGCCCCGGACTGCGGCATGAAGTACCTGCCGCGCCCCGCTGCTGAGCAGAAGATGCGCGCGATGTCCGGCGCGGCGGCGCTGCTACGCGCGGAGCTGACCGGGGCATGACCGAAGGCGCTCCCGCGGCCGGTGCCACGCGACGGTGCAGCGTGAGAGCGATCGCCGCGATAGCCGGGCGGCCGGCAAGGACGTGGCGTCTCGGTGGTGCCCGAGAGAGACGACACAGTAACGCCCGGGTCGAGGCTGCGATGTCCTTCGTGTCACGCTCAGTGAAGGGGGCAGCTCATGGACCAGCCGCGGCCGCAATTCCCGGACCCGCAGGTGCCGTCACGCCAACGGCGTCGATGGCCGTGGATCGTTGCGTGTATAGCGCTGTTCGTTGTTGGGCTGGCCGTGGGTGGTGCGAGCGTGGGCTCGACTGAGGTGGCTCCGGTAGCGGCGCCGGCACCGGAAGCAGAGACGGTGACATTGCCCGCTCCGCCACCGGAGACAGTGACCGTGGAGGTCCCGGAACCCGCCCCGCCGCCGGAGACGGTGACGGTTGAGGTGCCCGCACCCGAGGCGGCGCCGCAGGCAGGTGCTCCGGCTGAAGGGTCGATCGGGCCGGGTGTGCACGTAGTCGGCACCGACATCGAACCTGGGTCGTACCGCACCGACGGACCGTCGGATCCGGCGTTTCCGTACTGCTACTGGGCGCGGTTGTCGGACACGACGGGCGACTTCGAGTCGATCATCACGAACGGTAACCCGCAGGGGCCGGCGACGGTGACGATCGAGCCGGGTGACGGCGCGTTCGACACGAGCGGCTGCGCGGCGTGGGAGCCAGTCGGCTGATGACCAAAGTCACTCCAGTCGCCTGATCAAGTCGCCGTGGGGTTGGTCGCCTAGCTGGCTCTCACAATGCCACTGACCGAACTCAGACCAGCGGGGTGACCTGCTCCTCGATGCCGAGCAGCGCTCGTCCGTAGATCTCGGCGTTGATGGCCGGGTTGACGATGGCGTGGCGGTTGCCGACCTCCTGGTCGCGCCAGATCCGCTGTAGGGCGTTGGCCTCGGCGAAGCTGCCCGCACCGTGGACGCTGAGCAGGATGTCGATCGCCTCCCGGCAGCGGCGAGCGACGTAGCCGGTGTCCATCCGTACCCGGGCACGGGTCAGCTTATCCATATAGGACCCGGATGCCGCCCAGCCGTCGATATCATCTGCGGCCCGGAACGCGTGCAGGTACGCGGTGTCGATGAGCATCGCGGCCTCGGCCATCTGCAGCTGCGTGGTCGGGGCGGCGTTGGACTGCTCGTAGAAGGTGTAGGAGATCGGCCGGCCCTTGGCCAGTGACTCCTGGACCAGCTCGAACGCGCCTTTCGCCAGGCCCAGCTGCGGACCCACCAGGATCAGCGCGAGCACTGGGACCAACGCCGACCGGTACAACGTTTCGCCAGTGTGCTCGGTGCCGTAACTGCCCTCGATGGCGCTTGGCACCGACAGGATGCGGTGGTCTGGCACGAACACCTCGCTGGCGACCAGGGTGTTGCTGCCGGTGCCGCGCATGCCGGCGACGTGCCAGGTGTCCTCGATCGACAGGTCGGACATCGGCACCAGGGCAAGGCCCTGGTCGACCTGCTCGCCGTCGGTGCCCGTGACGGGCATGCCGAGCACCGCCCACTGCGAGTGCAGGCAGCCGGACGCGAAGCCCCACCTGCCGGTGATCACCTGCCCGCCGGACGTCGCGCGGCTCTCGGCGCTCGGGTCCAGCACCCCGCACGCGCGGGCGTCCGGGTCGGCGTCCCAGACGTCGCGCTGCGCCTGCTCCGGGAAGAGCCCGATCATCCAGCTGCACACGTTCATCAATGCGGTGACCCACGCGGTCGAACCGTCCCCGCGGCCCAGCTCGGCGCTGACGTCCATGAAGGTGCGCAGCGGCGCCTCGTGCCCGCCGAACCGGCGTGGCACCGCCACCGCGAACAGCCCGGCCTCGGCGATGGCCTGGATGCTCTCCTCGGGGACCTTCCGGTCCTGCTCACCCCGGGCCGCGTTGCGGCGCAACAGCGGCACCAGGTCCGCTGCTGTCCGGGGCAGCCCTGCCGCTGCAGTCATGGACCCCTCCTCGTCGAGACGGCTCGCACTGGGCACAGTGAACGTGCTCACGGCGCGTGTTTCCAGGTCCGGGAGGGCGATACCACAGAACGTGAGCAGTACGGCACGCTGCGGATCGAGTCGATATCAGCGGTGTAAGGGGTTGCGGAGTGGTTTTCGTAGTGGGTCGAGAATGGCGGGTGGGGTGAATTCGGCGTGACCGGGTTTGATGACGATCCCCCAGCCGGTGTTGTGTATGTGGCGGTGGTGGACAGCGCATAGCAACACGCAGTTGGACAGCCTGGTCTCGCCGCCGTCGACCCAGTGTTTGACGTGATGGGCTTCGCATCGCGATGGTGGCCGGTTGCATCCGGGGAATGCGCAGCCGCGGTCGCGGGCGACCAGCGCGCGCCGGATGCCCAGCGGCACGGTTCGGGAAATGCGGCCGACGTCGAGTGGTTCGGACGCGCCGTCGAGCAGGACAGGGATGATCTTGCAGTCGCAGGCCCAGCGGCGGACATCGCCGGCCGACAGGTGCCCACCGTAGTCGAGCATCGCCGCGCCCAGCCCGGTTCGCAGCGCCTGCCAGTCGAGGATGACGCTGACATGCGCTGGTTCACCGGCGGTGGTGGGGCAGTCCTCGGCGGCGCGGGCAAGCCCGCAGATCTCGAGCAGCGCGTCGGCCTGCCGGCTGGCCACCCCCCCGTGGGTCCGGGATGTTCTCGGCCGCGGGCCGGGGCGCGGCGAACTGCTCGATCAGGGCGCGGAACGCGGCCTGGTGCTCGGCACCCAGCCAGCCTTGCAGGTCGAGCCGCCCGTCACGGCGTTCCCGCAGCCGCAACTCCCCGGCTGCGGGGGTGGTGGCGGGCTCGTCGTCCGGTTCGGGCCCATCGGGGTCGAGGTGGTCCAGGATGCGGGCGCCGACCCTGGCCAGGCTGGTGGGGTCGAACGACCGGGCATGCCGGGCCAGCTGCGCCTCGGCCTCGGCCCGGTCGGCCGGGCCGACCGAGGCGGGTAGCGCGTCCATGATCTCGGCGACCACCCGCAGTTGACCCGGCCCGATCCCGCCGTCGGCCAGCGCTGCCGCGGTCTCGGGTAGCCGCGCCGGCAACGCCTGTCCGGTCAGCGACCGCCGGGGGCCCACCGCCGCCGCGTGCGCCACGCGGGTGCGGGCATCGCCGCGCGACAGGTGCAGCATCCCGGCCAGCAGCCGCCCGGTCGTGCCGAACCCCGCCCCCGCGGCCAGCTGCCGCGAGTCGACCTCGGCGACGACATCCAGCAGCAGCGCATGCACCTTCCGCGACACCGACTCGATCTCACCCAGCCGCCCCAGCACCACCTCGTCACCCGCGCACGCCAACGCATCACGCACCTGATGACCGAGGCAATCCTCGATCGCCTGCACCGGGTCGAGCACCGTCGCGGTCATGCCCCGATCCTGCGACCCACCCCCGACAATTTCCGGGCCGACCGCGACCAACTCCGCGCACGAATCTCAACAATTACGGCCAGCGGTCGAATCCAACCGACGAACGGTCCGCTCCGCGGGGCGACTCCCCGGTGCAGGAAATACCGGTCACGCGAGGGTCACACTCGATGTGCGGTGGTGCCCCAGACGGACTCGGCGGTACGGACGACGAGCTCCAGCTTGCGGCGCTGGTCGTCCGGGCCGAGCTCGTTGCCCTCGTAGGTCGAGGCGAAGCCGCACTGCGGGCTCAGCGCGAGACGCTCCAGCGGGAGGTAGCGGCTCGCGTCGTCGATCGCGCGGCGCAGCTCGTCGGTGTCCTCCAGGTCCGGTCGCTTGGTGGTGACCAGCCCGAGCACGGCGGTCACCCCGTCCGGGACGAACCGCAGCGGCTCGAATCCTCCCGAGCGCACGTCGTCGTACTCGAGCAGCAGGCGGTCGTAGCGGGCCTCGCGGAACAGCGTCTCGGCGAACCGCTCGTACGGCGTGCTGCTGCTGTGCATGCTCCGGTAGTTGCCGCGGCAGATGTGCACGCCCGTGGTGACGCCGCTGACGCCCTCGAAGACCCGGAGGTCGGTGCGGATGAGCTCGGCGAGCTGCTCGTCGGCCCGGTCGGGATCGGGATACATCCGCCGGTCGTCGAAGAAGGTGTACTTCGGCGCGTCGATCTGCAGGTAGGCGGCGCCGGCGGCGGCCAGCTTCCTGGCATCGGCGTTCATCAGCGCGACCAGGTCGTCGAGGAAGGCCTGCTTGTTCGGGTACGCCCGGTCCGAGACGCCCTCGGTCCAGTAGCTCAGGAAGTTGGTGGGCGCCGGCATCGTGACCTTGACGGGCAGCGCGGTGTGGCGCCGGGTGAAGTCGAGCTCGACGTCGGCCTGGCGCGCCTTGCGCAGCAGCGGACTGACGACGACGGGGGAGCCGTGGTGCACCTCGCGGCCGCTGTCGTCGGTCCAGACCCGGTCGAAGCCCTCGGGGTCGAACCCGTCGGCCACGGCGAGGATCGTGTGGTACCAGAGCCGTCGCCGGAACTCGCCGTCGGTGACGACCGGCAGCCCGACGTCGTCCTGCATCGCGAGCACCTCGCGGACGGCGCGATCCTCGACGTCGCGCAGCTCGCTGCCGTGCACGTTCTCGTCGAGCGCCTTGCGGAGGTAGTCGGGCCGCAGGTAGCTGCCGACCGTGTCGGCCCGGTAGTGGGCGGCCGAGTGCTCAGCCATCGGCGCGCACCTTCCGTGCCGCCTCGGAGGCGGCGGACATCTTCTGCAGCGCGAGGTTGCGCGGCACCCGGCGCAGGCCGCAGTCGGTGGAGATCTCCAGCCGCTCCGGGTCCCGGTAGCGCAGGCATTCCCGGATGCGTTCGGTCAGGTCCGCCGGGGTCTCGGCGTAGTGGGTCTTGATGTCGATCAGGCCCGCGGACAGCAGGCGATCGCGGTCCCACTCGCCCGCGATCTCGATCTCGGCCATCTCGCGCCCGCCGAACTCCAGGCTGAAGCCGTGCACGTTGGCGTCGAGCAACGCCGGGAACAGCGGGCGATAGGTGCGCTTGGCATAGGGCAGCCGGCGGAACGAGCCGAAGCAGACGTGCACCGTGAAGGTGCATCCGCTGATGCCGTCGACGCACTTGTTGATCACCTGCGCCATGCTGGCCGCGGTGCGGTCGTCCTCGGCGTAGGCCGGCGTCATCGGCTCCTCGAGCTGGATGTAGTCGCAGCCCGCTGCGACCAGCTCCTCGATGTGCCGGCGGATCGCGGGGACGAACGCCTCCGCGCACTCCCGGCGGCTCCGGTAGACCTGCCGGAAGTCGAGCTCGGTGGTCATGCCGTAGGGGCCCGGCATGCCCACCCGGGGGCGGCGATCGGTGCGCTGAGCCAGGAACCGGTACTCACCGACGAAATCCCACATCCACTCCAGATCGTCGAGCGGACGCTGCAGCTCGTAGACCTCGAGCATGTCGTAGCCGACCGGGCCGAGGCGGCGCGTGGCGGGACGGCGCTGCAGGCCCGGCAGTGCGGCGGTGATGGCCTCGATCCAGCCCCGGCGCCGGTGCTCGCCGTCGGTGACGATGTCGAGCCCGCAGGCCTGCTGGTCGGCGATCGCGAGGGTGCAGTAATCGTCGAAGAGCTCCCGCTGGTCGTCGGGCCCGAAGCGGCCCTCGCGCTCGGGTTCCTCGAGCAGCTCGTACCAGCCCGGACGTGCCCACCCGCCGGTCGTCGTGACCGGCAGGCGGTTCGGCGGCTCGTACGGGGTCATGGGCGCTCCTCCGATCGCTGCGGGGATTCGGGCAGGACGGCGAGCAGGGCGTCGTGGATCGGGCCGTTGGACGCCACGACATCGGCGAGGCCCGGCCACTCGACCGGATTGCCGTCGAAGCCGGTCAGCCGCCCGCCCGCCTCCTCGAGAATGAGCGCCCCGGCGACGATGTCCCACGGGTCCATGTAGCGCTCGCAGTAGGCGGTGAAGTGGCCGGCGGCGATGTGGCTGAGGATCAGCGCGGGCGCTCCCGGGTAGCGCACCCCGGCGGTGTGGTTCAGCAGCGCCTCGAGCAGCGTGACGAACTCGCGGATCACGGCCGGGTCGGAGGTCTGGGACTGGGTGACGACCAGCGCCCGCTCGAGCCGCTCGGTGGCCGAGACGTGCAGCGGGATGCCGTTGCACGTCGCGCCGAGGCCCGCGCCGGCGGAGAACAGCTCGTCGTGCACGGGGTCGTAGACCGCCCCGGCGACGGTGTCGGGCCCGGAGCGCAGCGCGACCGACACGCAGTACCAGGGCAGGCCGTTCGCGAAGTTGCTGGTGCCGTCGAGTGCGTCGACGTACCAGACGTGCTCGGTGTCGGCGCCGCTTGCCGTGCCGTCCTCGCCGACGACGGAATGGTCCGGACAGGACTCGTGCAGCACCGCGACGACCGCCTCGTGCGAGGCCTTGTCGGCCGAGGTCGTCAGGTCGACCCGCTCGTCCTTGAGCGTGACCTCCAGGCCGTGACGGTCGGTCTCGGCCAGCACCCGGCCACCGGCTCGTGCCGCCCGGACGGCCACCTGCAGCGCCTGCTCCGTCCTCATCGGAGGATCCGGACGATGCCGCGGTCGCCGTCGACCCGGATGCGGTCGCCGGTTGCGATGGTGCTGGAGCCGGTGGCCGTGCCCACGACGCAGGGGATCCCGTACTCGCGGGCGACGATCGCGGCGTGCGCCAGACTGCCCCCGGTGTCGCAGACGCAGGCTCGCACGAGGCCGAAGACCGGTGTCCATTCGGTGGTGGTGCCCCCGCACACCAGCACCTCGCCGGCGTGGACCTGGTCGAGCTCCAGCGCGGATCCCACCACGCGGGCCACCCCTTCGACGGACCCGGGCGACGCCGGGAACCCGGTCAGCTCCTCGGCGGAGCTGCTCGTCGTTCCACCACACGAAGTTCGCCGCTCGGTTGGCGGCGAGCGCGTCGTCGAAGGCCCGCCGGTCGGACGGGTTGGAGATCGAGCGGCGCGCATCCTCGACGAGCCGGTCCCGCTCGTCGAGGACGGCCTGGTGCGTGGCCGCGAAGTCGTGGCCCTCGGGCTTGTTGAGGAACTCGCGGATGGTGTGCAGCGGCGGCGTCGGGTCCTCGATCCACGGTGGCGTGTTGATCGTGCAGGTCTCCTCGGTGCGCCAGCCGTAGATCCCGAGGAACTGCTCGAACTCCCGCCACCACGTCGCGCCAGCGGCGGTGGCCTGCAACCGGCAGTGGGTGTCCTGCGGGGCGGTAAGCTGGTCGGCCACGCCGAGCTCGCGGGCCCGCCCGGCGAGCCGCCACATCTGCTCGTCGGTCTCCAGGTACTTCGTGGGCTTGCCTGCGAGGTAGCGCGCCACGTGGGTGGGGTCGAGCCCGAGCTGCTGCGCGAGCTGGTGGAAGGAAACGTAGTTGGCGGCCAGCGCGTACATCACCTCGAAGTGCAGGTACCAGCCGCGCCGGTGGAACTCGTAGGCGTCCTTGAGGCTGCTCCACAGCTCGTCGGGGGACATCGCGTCGAGATCGAGGTTCTCGAAGTGTTCGTAGCCCGACCGCAGCTCTGCTTCACACCTGCCCCAGTACTGGTCGAAGTTCTCCAGCAGTGGCGTGACGTAGGTCTCGAACCGCGCGGCCCGCGCGCCGAGCTGCCACTGCGACCGGACGTCGAGCTGGCCGAGGTAGACGTGGGTTCCTGCGAGCCGGTTGACCATCCCCCTGGTCGGAGGCACACCGACGATCTCGGCGGCGAGCTGGGTGCCCCAGGTCTGGGCGTCCTCGAGCAGCGCGATGCTGGCCGGGACCATCCCCGCGCCGAAGTGCATCGAGTCGTGCATCCAGAAGCGGTCGTTGTCGGCCTTGGAGAACGGGCGCAGCGGGTCGGCCACGAACGGCTGCGTCCCGAAGGACGGGGTGTAGCCGGGGTAGACCTCGTCGCGGACGAACTCGTCGACGGGGAACAGCGTCTGGGTCGGCTGGGTGTTCAGCGAAACCACCTCGGTCCTGTTCGTAGTCCTCGAACGCCCGGCAGGCGCACGCGCGGCACGACGGATACACGGAGCGCAACAGCGGGTGTCCGCTAGCCGGTCGACTGTCCGCCAAAGTATCCAGCGGCCGTGGCGAGGTCAACAGGATGCTCGCCGGTTTCCCGGCGGCCTCGTTCCTGCGTGAGGGGTGCTCGAGACCGAGAGGCTCAACTGCTGCGTACGGGTTCCTCAGCAGCGGTTGCCACCGGCAATCAGGCCAAGCTATAACATCGTTGGTATGGCCCGGACGAGACTGGGGGTGGCCGGGCGCGGTGGGTGCTGGCGCGAGAGGTCGTGACCGGCGACCCTCGACTAGCGCGCTGGGCGCGCAACAAGCCGGTCAGCGTCCGATTGAGCACTTGCGGGCTGGCGCTTGCCTTCTTCGGTCGAGCCCATGACGCTCATGTCTCAGGTCTTCTCGCTCGGGAACGTTCGGGCCCACAGCTCGGCGACGAGCGCCACTGCGGAGGGGAACGACTGGGCTTGCAGGTTATGGTCAGCGGCGAGCCGCTCATAGCGGTCGGGCCAGGATTCCGGCAGGGACGGGAGAACAGTCGGCGGTTCTGCGCCGTCACGCTCGGCCCAGACCCGTCTGCCGAGGCAGCCAGCTCGGACGGGTCGAGCAGGTCGTGCTCGACAAGGATGACGAGGTCGACGAGGTCCCGGACTCGTGAATTCTCGCGGTCGCCGAAGTCGCGGAGCATGGCGTGGAGCTTCTCGGCAGCATGGCGGTGCACGTCGATGATCTCCACCACGGGGGCGGGATGTCGGCGAAGTCGAGTGAATTGGGCAAGCTGAGAACATCCGTCGCGGCGAGTTCATGCGTTCGGGGAGACACATCGAGCTGGATGCCACCGAAGACCTTGCCGGCCAGCTCCGCCTCGATCTTCAGTCGCCAGGTGACATGGCCTCCGCCGTCCTCCCGCAGCGGTGCCGGCGGTCCGCAGGCGATGACGAAGCCGTCGCTGTCGGGGTCCGCGGTGAGCGCGTCGATCAGCCGATCGTGCAGCTGCCCTGCCGCCACCACGTCGTCGCGCAGCCCGATGTCGATGTCCTTGGTCAGGCGGGCCCCGTCACGGAGTCGGGCCTCGAGCGCCATGCCGCCCTTGAGCACCCATCGTCCCGGTTCGGCCACCTGGAGACGGGCGACGACCCGTTCGAAGAGGACACGCCGGCACAGCCGGTCGAGGCTGACACCGGACTCGTTCGATCGAGTCAAGAGCCTGTGCTCGAGTGCCATGCGCAGCGCATGCGGCGTCTGGTACCTCACGACGCCTCCACCCGCTGGATGGCCCGCTCGATGTGCAGCGCGGCCGTGGCGTCGACCATCTCGGATCGACTCCGGAGCCGACGCAGTGTCACCAGTCCACTCATCCGGGCTTCTTCGACGGCTCGGGCGAGCTGGTCCTCGTCGGGCGCGCCGGCGGCGATGTCGATGAGGGAGCGCAGTGGGGTCGTGACACGGAAGCCGGTGTGCTCGAGTACATCGGCATCGACTAGCTCGGCGCGGTGCAGGGTTACCGCATCGTGGCGCTTGGTGAACTCGGGTGGGACTGTCAGGTGGACCCGAGCGGACTCGAACTCGCCGATGCCGTGCACCGACAGCGCCGTTTCATGGGACACGACGCCGCGGCCGCGGGACCACAGTGCCCAGCGGGCAAGATCGTCGTGTAGCCCCGGCACCCACTCGGCAAGGCGGAAGAGTCCACGGTCGATGCGCAGCCAGTTGCCGGCACCGACGTGGTGGGCTTGGGCTTGATAGGAGTACCCGATCTTCTTTGCCTGGGCCGCGCTGAAGTACCCGCCCTGTCCGGCGGCCAGGCTGAACAGGCGTCGTCGTAGGTCGCGGCGGGCGGCAGGCACAGGTGAATCCTATAGGAAATCTTGAGTTCAAGTCGAGAGCGCGCCGCCGAACTCAAGTCCTGGTTGAGTATCCGGTGGACCCTCCGGGTGTCGTTGACTCACCCGTACCAGCCAGCCCGCAGCGTGGCACGCCCGCTAGCAGCCCGTTTACCCGTACAGGACGGGTCGTTGGGTTACCGCGTGGACGCCGAGGAACCACCGGGCCAACGCAGGTCGGGGAGGTCGACCACGATCGCCTCCTGCGTCGTCCGGGCGATGACGACGACGGCTTCCTCGTCTGGATGCGGGTTCTCCTCGCGGTGCGGGACGTACGGCGGCACGAAGACGTAGTCGCCGGGCTCGGTCACCAGCCGGACCTCGTGCGGTTCGTCCGCGTCGATGTCGTAGAAGACGAACTCCGGTCGCCCGCTGACGACGTAGATCGCGGTCTCGGAGTGGCCGTGGTGATGGTTCGCAGAGGACGTGCTCGCGGCGACGTGTGTCTGGCCCATCCACAGATTCCGGGCACCGACGATCTTCCCGCTGATCGCTTCGACCCGCCGCATGCCGGAGGTCTGGGCCGTGTCCCCGCTGACCATGCTCGGGCCGATGTGATGCAGCCTCCGGTGGAATGGATCCGCAGGGACGTGCCCCTGGCCTGCTGGTGTGCTTGCGTGCTCGTCGGGACGAAAGCTCATGCCGTACTCATCTCATTCAGGTGTGTAGCCGGACAGCTGCGGTGGGTCTGACCACCGCGGCGGCGAGGTCGACCACGGCGCCGCCGTGCAGCTCGGCCAACCCCCGCAGCCGGTCGCCGATCTCATTCTGCGCCACGCCCGTCGTGAGAGCCCCGTGGTTACAGCAGAGACGCTGGTGGTATCTGATTTCGAAGCGGGAACCCGTCGGCGTGACCACATTCACCGAGGTGACCAGATGCGACGGTCTGGGTCCCAAGTCCCGGCGGCAGTCGCTTCGAGGACGGGGTCGAGGAGCGCGGCCGCGGTCGCGAGGGCCTGGTTGAGGTCGCGGTCGGCCAAGCGCGGGTTGTCTCGCGTGACTTGGGCGTAGCCGGGGCCCCAACTCGGGTCCGGGACGGCGAGCTTGTCGGGTAGTTGCACGCCGCGGCGGTCGGCTTCCGAGCGCAGGGCGTGGGTGAGCGCGTGCGCGTCGACGGTTGCGGTGCGGGCGAAGGTAGCCAGGTCGGCCAGGTCGTGGTAGCGACTGCTGGGCCTGGACTGACCGTCGGCGCGATCGTGGATCTCGATCATGGCGCAGACCTTGTCGGCGATGTGATCGACAACTGGGTAGGCGCGGTAGGTGGTGGTTGTGGCTCCGGAGATGGCCACCGGCACGAGGGGTGGGACCTCGTCGGGGCGCGCGGTCATGGCCACGTCGGTCACGAGGTCGACGTGGAAGCGGGAGAACTCCCGCAGCCCGAGGTAGGCGATGACGGGTAGTCGGAGGGTGTGCGCGTCGGCTGTGATTCGCCGGGCCGTGTTGAGTTCGAACCGGAAGAAGTCACCCATACCGCTGGCGGCTGCGACACGGAGCGCATGCTCGGCCGCGGCCAGATCGTTGCCTTGGCGGTAATAGAGATCGATGTCGCGAGTATGTCGAGCGTCGCCGGCCAGCCGGGCGAGTACCGCTGTGGCACCTTTGAGTACCCACTGATCGCCGTGCGAGCTGGTGAAGACGCGCGTCAGTAGCCGATCGTAGGCGAATTGCCTGCGCAGCGAGTCCACCTGCAGGCCGGGCCGTTCCCGGACTTGGGCGCGCAACAGGTCGGTCAGCGCCCGGTTGAGCGCTTCCGGACTGGAATACGGGCCGTAGGGCGTGAGAGTCATGACCGCGCCTGGGTCACGAGCTGCGCGCGGTTGGGGTCGCCGCTGATCGCCAGCAGCAGGTCGAGCAGCGCGGCCCCATCCCCGGAGCGGAGGTTGAACCGGGCCGCGAGGGGTCCGAGCTTGTCCGCTACGGTGCGCGGCTGCCCGTGCCTGCGGTCGAGCACGTCGCGGACCACCTGGGCGACCGCCTCGGGTTCGTGATGATCGGCGATCAGGTCGGCGATCATCCTACTGGCGTGGGTGGCCGGTAGGCCGTGCAGCACGAGCCAGTCTGACTCGGGTATCTGTCGGCGGTGCAGGCGTACGTCCCGGCGCCGGGTCTGGCGCCGTACGGGAAGGGTGAACTCGTGAACGTCGGCCCGCAGATCGCCGACGTCGTAGAGCACAGCTGCACTCGCGTGTGAGACCAGCGCGAGGTCTGGCCGACCGATGCGTTGCCAGCCCGGGGTCACTGGGTCAAGCTGCAGCCACGCCGCACGTAGTGACAGGTGGCCCGGGTCTGCGCTGCCTCGCAGCCGGTACACACCATGGGCGACACGCTCCAGCGGGCCCTCCGGGCCGGCCAGCTGGGACAGCGTCGACCAGGCGATGTCCAGCTGGCGGACTTGAGCGCGGGTGATCAGACCCCACTGGCCTTCAGCGAGGTCCGACAGACGCGCTACCGCTGATATCACACTGCAAAGTATAGCGAAACCAGGATGCTTTGCAGTACTGGGTTGATCGGTGACGCGATCGCTCGCACTGACCTCCATCCGGGGCGGGGTCTCATCCAGAGCACCTAACTACCGTTTGACATGCACCTGATCAGCTGGTAGATGACTGCGGCAGGTCCAGCGTCGGGGCACCGAGAGGCGGGAGGAAGCAGCATGGAACGTGTCGCACGACTGCGCAGGCTCATGGCGGACGAGGGCATGGATGCGGTGGTGCTGACGACGCCGCACAACGTGCTCTACGCAACCGGCTACCGATCCGTGCTGGAGCGTTGGCAGCTGCACGAACCGTTGTCGGCGGCGGTGGTTCCCGCTGATCCTGGCAAGCCGGTGATCCTGAGTTTGCCCGAGGCGAACTTGGCGCTGCTCATGGTGCAGGACGAGGCTGGCCACCCGGATCGCGCGAACGAGATCCGCGTCTTCGACATGATCAACTTCTGTGAGGTCATGCGTTCCGAGGATCCGGCGGCGGCGGCCAGCACCATCGGTCGGGAATCCATGGCGCTGTACGGGGAGCGGGTTCGGGGTAAGTGCGAGCCCGACGTCCTGGCTTCCGCCCGCGCCGCGTTGGGCGACCACGGGTTGGCCGATGCGCGGATCGGTTTCGACGATCTGCGGGTCATGCAGCGGTTGACCGACACGGGGATGCGGTTCGGTGGGGTTGACGCACTGGAGCTGTTGATCCGGTCGCGACTGGTCAAGACCGAGTCCGAACTGGACGCGTTCCGGCGAGTCGGCCGTGTCGGTGACAGGGCGTTGGCGGCTGCGGCCGAGGCGCTGCGGCCCGGGGTCACGTGGAATGAGGTGCAGTACGCGGTCGCCGACGCCATGGTCCGGATGGACGCCACGCCGGTCGACGAGGGCGCGATGCTGTTCGGTGGCACGTTTCGCGGCGCGTTCTTGCCCGAGCTGTTCCGCACGCGCCACGACCGGCCCTTGGAGCAGGGCAAGTCGTGATCCTCGAAACCCAGGGCACATGTGAGGACATCTGGATCGATATCAACCGCACCGCCACGATCGGACCGCCCAGCCCCGCGTACCAGCACTTGCACGACACCCTCCGGGATGCGTTCGAGATGATGGTCGACGCCATGCGACCCGGTGCGTTCACCGGCGACCTGCCTCGGATCGCGCACCGGCATCTGGAGTCGGCCGGCATCCCGGTCCCGGACAAGCTACTCGTGCTCGCCCACGGCATCGGACACATGACGCTGGAGTTCCCCTTCGCATTCCCCGCCCAGGGCCGCGCCGGCGCCGCCGGGTTCGAGATCGAGCAGAACATGGTGCTGAGCCTTGACTGCCTGTACTTCGGTGGGGAGCTGGGACCCTGCCACATGGAAAACGTCTACATCATCGAGCAGGACGGCGCACACAGCACCTACCAGACGCCACTGCAACTGCTCGGCCCCCGGTAACAGCAGGCACGCAAGGCCGCGGGCAGGACACAGGCCGCGTGACCGGGCGACAGAGACCGACGAGTGCCGAGGGGATGGCGATGACGAACCGGGCACCCCGGTACTGCACACCGAGCCTGTCGCCGCTTAGCGGGCAGCGAGCACGCCCTCGGTGACGCGGTCGTCGATCGAGGACATCGGGCTCTCCCGGCCGACGAAGGCGTCGCCGCCGAAGTACTTCTGGAAGATCTTCTCCGCGGTCCGGGTCGCGAGCGCCTGGGAGGTCAGCGTCGGGTTGGGGCCCCCGAGCGAGTTCGCCAGCGCCGCGTTGTCGGCAACGTAGAGGCGCTTGACGAAACGGGCCTCGGCGGTCTCGTCGAGTACCGAGTCATCCTCGCTGATCCCCATCCGCATGCTCGACTGCACGTGCAGCAGCAGCGGCGCCCAGTCCAGCCGGATGACCTTCGTCGCCCCGGCGGCACGCAGCAGCCGCGCGGCCTCGCTGGCGAGGAACTCCCGATTGCGCTGCGTCCGTCGGCTACGGTTCCGCCCGTTGAAGATGACCTTGGGGATGGGTCCGTTCGAGTCGGCGGGGAAGGCCGAGCGGACCACCCGGTTGTCCGGCTCCACGTCGTCGTCGGTGAGCACCAGGATGTTCACGAGCCGGTCGATGTCGGCGAGCATCTCCTTGAGTTCGGGTCCGACCGGCCTGCCGGCCTTGCCGTCCCAGGGCCCGGTCGGGCCGCGGCCGTTGTCGTAGTAGCCCCGGACACCGCTCGCGGACAGCCCCATCGAGAAGCCCTGCAGCGCGGGCGGCAGGCCGACCTGCTCGAGCCCGCCGCGACCGGGGTAGTCGCACCGCGCCGACGAGCCCACCCCGGCCGAGTTGCCGGTGTACTCGTCGAAGACCCCGACAACCCAGTCGAAGAAGTGGTCGGTGTACCCGCGGCCGACCCACCCGTTCGGGTTGGGCAGGCCGCTGTTGAGCCACAGCCGGGGGTCCTCGGTACAGCCGCCCGCCATGATGACGACCTCGGCATCCTCGGTGTGCTCGTCGCCGCTGCGAGTGTCGCGCCAGGTCACCCCGCCCGCCACCGTCTCGCCGTCCCGCTGCTCGGTGTGGATCCGGGTGACGTACGCATCGGCGATCAGGGTGACCGGCCGGCCTCCCGGGGCCCACCGGTCGGCGGTCAGCATCATCGGGACGTAGGAGTTGTCGGTCGAGCGCTTCGCCTTGAGGTTGCGCGGCGCGCGGCGCGGTTCGAAGCAGCCCTGGAAGCAGTAACCGCAGAAGGTGCAGCCGGTGGCGTTCGGGTAGAGCAGCTGCTGCGGGTCGCTGGTCGTCCCGGCGTTGCCGCCGGGCTGCAGGATGGCGTTCTCCTGCGGTCGGAAGGAGTCGCGGGTGACGTCCTTCGTCGTGTTCACCGGCAGGCCGATGCCCTCGGCGCCGCGGAAGTAGACCGACTCCTTGGTCCCCATCGCAGCCGTCTGCACCGGCAGGGTCGCCTCCACCCACTCGAAGTAGGGGATCATCTCACGGTAGGTGAAGGGGAAGCGGTGCGCACTGTCGTAGGCGTCACGGTCGGGCCCGTCGTAGCCCGTGAACACGCCGGGCATCGCGCGGGGGTTGTTGCCGTAGTAGTGCTGGGTGGTTCCCCCCACCCCCGCGAGCTGCCAGAGGAACGAGTTCTGCGGCAGCTCGCGGAACCAGGCCGGCTTGTCGAAGCGCTCCGAGGGGCCGACGCGGAAGTACCCGTCGAGGATGTTGTTGGCGTCGTTCTCGTAGCGCGACCACTGGTTCTCGGGGTCGGTGTAGTGCGGTCCGCCCTCCAGCACGAGGACGTCCAGCCCCCGCGCGGCCAGCTCCTTGGCCGCCACCGGGCCGCCGCCGCCCGCACCGATCACGATCACGTCACGCATGGGGATCCTTCCGTAGCTCGTCGGCTCGGGCTGCTACCGGAACTCCGGGGCGGTGTCGACCTCGCGCCGTCCCTGGTAGTAGCCGAGAAGCTCGTCCCGACCGTCGACCGGCGTCCGGCGCCCGGGCAGGTAGTTCGAGATGTCCCAGCTGATCGGCCGCTCGGTTGCGACGAGTCGTTCCCGGTCGAACACGCCGAACTCGGTGTAGGCGACGAAGCCGTTGAACTCGAGCAGGGTGCCGGCAACGTACTGGATGGTGCCGGAGACGGACTCCTTCCCGGGCTCGGGAAGCCTCGAGTCGATCAGTGCGACGAGCTCGGGCTGGGGCTGCTCGAGCCGCCGGAAGACCTCGGCCTTGTCGGCCGCGCTCAGGTTCGCAAAGGGCGAGGCGGGGAACGGGCCCGCCGGTGAGCGCGGGTCGACCAGGCTCGCCTCGAAGTTGAGCAACATCGCGACCAGCAGCGACAGCGGAATGGCCTCGTCGTTGTGCACGAGGACCTCGAGCGCGTCGTCGAGCCGCGCGGCGCCCGACTCCCCCTGGGCGGCGAGCGGCCCCAGCAGGTCGTCGGGCAACGGGGAGTGGGACACGCCCGTCGCGAACGCCGCCGCGAGCTCGCTCGCCATCCGATCCGGGATGGGAAGGAAGTTGTCCAGCCCCTCCAGCAGCACCTCGTCGCCCTTCGTCTGGATGGCGCCAGGCGTCGGGCTGGTCACGCCCTGGGCGCGCGAGTACGGATCGTCGCTGGGCACCGTGAGGACGACCAGCCCACGGATCGTGTCGCGGGCGAGCCGCTGCGTCGCCTCCCGGGCCGTCTCCAGCGGCAGATCGTCGACGGGCCCGGCCCGCGCGGTGCGGACTCCGGCACCTCCCACGGCCACCACGGCACCGACGACCCCGGCGCGGATGAGGAAGTCACGGCGACTGTACGGCCGGTCCCCGTCGAGCGGTGCGGTCATGCTCGACTAACGACGCGCATGACGCAGGATGACTGTCGTATCGGGTCATCCGAAGGGCGGAGATGGCACGAGCTTGACGCGGGAGCGCGCCATGACGCGGCTCGCGCACCCGAAACTCGGTCCGCCGCTACACCGACGGCTGCGCCCCCGGGGCAGGGCGTTGGGTTGACCGGTGGGACGTTCGCCGCGGCCGTTCGCTGCCGCGCCGCGCCTTCCGGCCGCCCCCGCACGTCGACTCGGCCGTCCTCGTCGTACGGCGGCAATGAGCGGGCGTGATGCCGGCGGTGCCCGGAGTTCACCGCATGCGCCGGACACCGCCTCTGGTGCTCAGGAACACCCCGCGCAGCCCCATCTCGGCCCGCTCGCAGCTGGTGGCCAGCGCGTCGACCCAGGTGCGGTCGTCGGGCGACACGCGGTCGGGCCCGAGGCGCTCGAGCGTGAGGATGACCGAGCCGGAGCCCAGGTCGGTGACGAGCTCGTCGCGCAGCCCGCCGAGCACGGCTGCGAGCCCGTCGAGCATGTCGGATTCGGGGCGGCGCGGGAGATCTTCGACCGGCATGACGACCGGCGCCTGCCGGCCGTCGCCGTCGACCCACATGATCCAGAGTGTGCGGTCGGCCGCGGCGGGGCCGACCAGCTGCTCGACTCGCAGCACCACGTCGGCGTCGGTGAGCAGCGGCGGTGCATCGGCGAAGTTCGGAGTTGTCATGCGACGAAGTCGACCAGACGCCGGCCTGTCGCGTCGCGCCGTTCGCGAGGCTGTGGATAACTTCGTCCGGCGGCCCGCCGCGGGGACGTTCGGGACCCGGGCGAACTACGGTGAAGTCGTGCGGCATGGGCTCGTGACGGTGTTCCTGTCCGGCGATGTGATGACGGGCCGCGGCGTCGACCAGATCCTTCCGCGCCCCGGCGACCCGCGCCTGTGGGAGACGCACGTCCGGGACGCCCGGACCTACGTCGAGCTGGCGGAGGCGGTCAACGGTCCGATCGCTTACCCCGTCGACGTCTCCTGGCCCTGGGGAGATGCCCTGGAGACGCTGGACGGGGTGGCCCCTGACGTGCGGCTGATCAACCTGGAAACGGCCGTCACGCGAAGCGACGACGTCGCCGCCGGGAAGCGGGTGCATTACCGGATGAGCCCGGACAACGCCGCCTGCCTGGCTGCGGCCCGACCGGACGCCTGCGCGCTGGCCAACAACCATGTGCTCGACTTCGGCTACCGGGGACTCGGGGAGACGCTCGACGTGCTGGCCGCGGCAGGCACACGGCCGACGGGTGCGGGACGTGACACCAGCGAGGCCGCACGACCCGCGATGGTCGCCGTCGACGGTGGCCACCGGGTCGGGATCTTCTCGTTCGGGACGCGCTCCAGCGGCATCCCGACGAACTGGGCCGCCACCTCGGACCGGCCCGGCATCGACTTCCTGCCCGATCTGTCCGACACCACTGCCGACGCGGTTGCCGACCGAATGGTGAAGCAGCCCGGGGACATCACCGTGGCCTCCATCCACTGGGGATCCAACTGGGGCTACCACGTGCCCGCGGATCACGTCCGGTTCGCCCATCGGCTCGTCGACCGCGGCGTAGACGTCGTGCACGGGCACTCCTCGCACCACCCCCGCCCGATCGAGGTCTACCGGGGCAGGCTCATCCTGTACGGCTGCGGCGACCTGGTCGACGACTACGAGGGCATCGGCGGCCACCACGAGTACCGGGACGACCTGCGGCTGCTGTACTTCGCCTCCCTGGAACCGGATACCGGCACCCTCGCCCGGCTGCGGATGGCGCCGCTGCAGGCACACCGGATGCGGCTGCGTCACCCCTCAGCGGCGGATTCCGAACAGCTACGCAGCACCCTCGACCGAATCAGCCGCCCGTTCGGATCGCGGATCGACCTCGCCGAGGGGATGCTCCGCCTCGCGCGACAGTGACTTCGCCGCTCCCCGCGCGCGCCGTTCATCGATACGCGCGCGTTGCAACGCGCACGCGGCGCACACAACGCGCGCGCGGCGTGGATAACCACAACACCGGCTACGGTGCTGGTGGCGCGTGGACCTGTCCGGGCTGCAGTTCCGGTCGCAGGCCGCGCCAGGAGGGCGCCCGCAACCTCCCTTCCGCGGTCCACTGCCGGTACTCGACCTCGCCGGCCAGCCGGGGCGTCACCCACCGCGCGGTGCGGGCGACCTCCCGCGGCACGCCGTCCAGCGGGCACTGCGCCACCTCCAGCCCTCGTAGCGTCGTCAGGAGTTGACCCAGCTCCCGATCGGCGAACCCGGTGCCGACCTGGCCGATGTGGCGCAGCAACCCGTCGCGGTGCGCGCCGAGCACCAGCGCCCCGAAGGTCGCGGCGCGCCGGCCGGTGCCGGGCGTCCAGCCGGCGATCACCACCTCCTGGGTATGCCGCAGCGCGGTCTTGATCCAGGCGTGCGAGCGCACCCCGGGCCGGTAGGTCGAGTCGAGGCGCTTGGCGACCGTGCCTTCCATGTCCTCGGCACGGGCGGCGGCGAGCATGTCCGGTCCCGTGACGTCGGTGAAGTGGGGAGGGGCCAGCACCCCGGTGGGCAGCTCCAGCTCGGCGAGCAGCGCGCGGCGCCGCAGATAGGGCTCGGTCAGCAGGGCGGCGTCGTCGAGGTGCAGCAGGTCGAACACGACGTAGTGCACCGGGGCCTCGGCCAGGAGCCCGGCGGTGGGGCGCTCGACGTGCATCCGCCGCTGCAGCAGCGCGAACGATGGGCGACCGCCGGGGCCCAGGGCGACGATCTCGCCGTCGAGCAACATCCGCCGCCGTCCGGCCAGCGCACGCAGCTCCGGGTAACTCGCCGTGATGTCGGGTGCGGATCGTCCGCGGGTCCGCACCCCACCAGCACCGGTGGCGACCATGGCGCGCACGCCGTCCCACTTGAACTCGAACGCCCAGCCGTCCGGGTGCTGGGGAGGATCACCAGCCGCCGCCAGCATGGGCGCCACCAGATCCGGTGGCCCGTCCCCGTCGCGTCGATTCACACCGGACAGTGTGGGCCGGTCGCGGCTGAAGCCGCCCGGCGTCGAGGACCTGCTGCGCGAACTGGCGCCGCAGGTCCTCGGCGCGCTGGTGCGCCGATACGGCCACTTCGACGCGGCCGAGGATGCGGTGCAGGAGGCGCTGCTGGCCGCCGCCCAGCAGTGGCCGGCCGACGGGATCCCGGACGGGCCGCGGTCCTGGCTGATCCGGGTCGCCTCCCGCCGCTTGATCGACCAGCTGCGCGGTGACCAGGCGCGCCGGGACCGCGAGGACGCCGAGGCGGTCCGGATCCCGCGTCTGATGGTTCACGCCGATGCGGCAGTCCCGCGCGGCGCCACCCGGGTCGCCTGGTGCGGCTCCGGCTCGCCGAACACCTCCGGGTGCAGGATGCGGGAGAGGATCTCCGCGCCGTCCACGATGCGCGGCCCGGGCCGGCTGAAGTACGAGGTCGCGTCGACGGCCCACACGTCGCCGTCGCGCACCGCCGGCAGCTCGGCCCAGCCGTCCGGCAGCCGCGCCCGGGGCAGCTGCCGCAGGGTGTCGGCGATGTCGAAGCCGCACGGGGCGAGCACGATCACCTCCGGGTCATAAGCCCGGATCTCCTCCGCGGTCGTGGTGCGCGAATCGGCGCCGGCGGCCCCGAACGAGGCCTCACCGCCCGCGTGCGCGACCTGCTCGGGAACCCAGTGGCCCGGCGCGAACGGCGGCTCGAGCCATTCGAGGACCAGGGCGCGTGGGCGGCGGGTCAGGCCGGCGGACACGCCGTCGAGCGCATCCAGCCGGGCGCGGAGCTGTCCGACGACCCGGTCGGCCTCGGCCTGCGCGCCGGTCAGCTCCCCGACGGTGCGGATGTTGGCCAGGATGTCGGAGATCGTGTTCGGCTCCAGCGAGACGACGGCGGCCTCGGTGTCCAGCCGGCGGGCCGCCTGCTCCACGATGCGGTAGCTGACCGCGCACACCTCGCACAGCTCCTGGGTCAGGATCAGATCCGGTGCGAGCCCGCGCAGTCGAGTCTCGTCCAGGTCGTAGATGCTGCCGTGCCCGTCGAGCTGCGAGCGGACGGCGTGGTCGATCTCGGCGCTGCTCATGGTCTGGTGCGCGATCCGGCTCGCGGTCAGCGCGGGCTTGCCGGCGACACCATCCGGGTGGTCGCACTCGTGCGTCACGCCGACCAGCGCGTCCTGCAAGCCGAGGCGGCAGACGATCTCCGTCGCCGACGGCAGCAGCGAGACGATCCTGGGCGTCATCCCCCCAGCTTAGGGGCAGACGAGGTGCTGGTCAGTGGGCGTTGGTGACGAACAGCTCCTGCCCCGTCGCGGCCACGATGCCCGCCGCTGGGATGCGGGCGCCGCGGAACACCGCCTCGAGGTCGGCCCGCCACTGCTGCGGCCGCGTTCCGGCGATCCTGGCCCGGTCGATCTCGGGTCCGCGCAGCCGAGCGAACCACCAGGTGCGCCCCTCCGGGTCGACCGTGTAGCCGAAGGCGGTCGTCGATCCACGCATGATGTGCAACACCCCCACCTCACCCCCGGGCTCGGCATCGGACGCGTAGCCGTAGAAGACCTGCGCCCCGACATACCGCGGCTCGGGAGCCGCCGAGTCGATGACGGTGCGCACCGTCGAGCGCAGGCCATCGGCCCCCACGAGCAGCTCGCCGTCTGCCGAGGTCCCATCGCTGAAGACCGCCCGCACCCCACCGTCGACCGGTTCGGCGCGCACGAGTCGCTTACCCCGCTCGACCACGGCACCCCGACGTGCAACCTCGGCTTGCAGCACCCGGTAGAGCTCGGAGCGGCGCAGGCACTGGTAGCCCGGGACGTCAGGGCGGGCCGAGGTCAGCGGCCGCGCACCGAGCTGGGTCCCCTCGGCGTCGGTCAGTTCCAGGGTGTGCAGCCCGAAACCCCCCTCGGCAACCACGTCCGCAGTGTCGAGCTCGGCGAGGGCGAGCATCCCGTTGGCTCCCAAGGTCAGGAACGCCCCCGCGTCGTCCCCGCCGCACGCGTAGGCCTCGAAGACCGTGGCCTGCAACCCCGCCTGCTGCAGCGCCAGCGCCGTTGCGGTGCCGGCCACGCCGCCACCGACCACCAGGATGGGGCCCATCGCTGATCACCGTAGCCGCAGCCCTGCGCGCGACACCAGCGGAGCCACCTGGTGCCGCCCCGTTGTGGAGCCGGCACGGGGTCCGGATCGTCGCCGGACTCCGATCAGGTCGGTGCGACTTCCACGAGGGTGTCCGAGAAGGTGGGTGCGTTGCCCAGGTCGGCGAAGGTGAAGGGATTGACGGCATTGACCGTGGCCGTGCCCTTGGACAGCGACCGCCAGTTGCCCATGTTCGCCATCACCACGCCCCGGGACACCTCGTCGCTGACCCGCGCGACGACGATGAACTCACCCCGGTCGTTGTGCACCCGCACGTGCTGGCCGTCGACGATGCCGCGTTCCTCGGCGTCCTCGGGATGGATCGTCACCGCCGGATCGCCCTGCACCCGTCGCTGCGCGGACAGGTTGCCGTAGCTGGAGTTGAGGTAGGCGTGCGACTTCGGCGAGATCAGGTTGAGCCGGTAGTGCCCGTCGGGCTGCTCGCGCGGCGGGATGTAGTGCGGCAGCGGGTCGACGGGGTCGCCGGGCTGGAACTCGTTGGATCCCTGCCGGAACAGCGGCACGACGAAGTTGCCGCCCGCCGCGGCCGACGAGGCGAACTCGCACTTGCCTGACGGTGTGGGGAAGCCGCCCTCGGCGTGCGGGGCGTACTCGTCGGCCGAGGGGAGGTTGAGCCGTGCCCACCCGGTCTCACGCAGCGACTCGTAGCTGATGCCCGCCATGGCCGGTGAGGACCAGTCGAAGGCGTCGGCGACCATCTCCTCGTCGGTGCGCTGCAACGCCGGGTCGTCCATTCCCATCCGGGTGGCCAGCCGCCGGAACAGCTCGGTGTTGGGAACGGCCTCGCCCTGCGGCTCGATCGCGGGCATGTTGAGGCTGACGTAGAAGTGCCCCCACGAGAACATGATGTCGAGCTGCTCGAGCTGCGTGGTCGCGGGCAGCACGATGT
Organism: Pseudonocardiaceae bacterium; assembly: GCA_009379815.1. Classification (GTDB taxonomy): domain Bacteria; phylum Actinomycetota; class Actinomycetes; order Mycobacteriales; family Pseudonocardiaceae; genus WHSY01. Next base: position 64,234 of record WHSY01000005.1, on the reverse strand, counting down.
CGGCGAACTCGGCGGTGTCGGTGAGGAACTGCTCGCTGACCACGGTGAACAGGTCCTCGCGGGCCAGCCCGGTGACGACCTTGTCCTGCTCGGGGCAGACCACCACGGGGTTCGAGTTGTAGACCATCACCGCCTTCACCGGCGGGTCGAGATCCATCTCGCCGGTCAGCGCGCGTCCGAGGTGGAACTGGTTGACCACCCGGGTACCGGGGGTGAGCAGATCGGGGCGCATGAACGAGCCCCAGTTGACCGGGAACGCCCACAGCGGCAGCTGCAGCAACCCGCCACCGGGGCGCCGCCACGCGCCGACGAGCGCCGGCAGGCACGCGATCGAGCGGACGGTCTGGCCGCCGCCGCTGTGGCGCTCGATCGCCACCCCGATGCGGATCGCCGACGGCTGGCTACCGGCGTACTCCCGGGCCAGGGTGCGGATGTCGTCGGCCGGTACCCCGGTCTCGCGCGCCGCCCACTCCGGGGTGTAGTCGCGCACCCGCTCGGCGAGCTCGTCGTAGCCGACCGTGTAGCGGGCGACGTAGTCGTCGTCGGTGAGGCCCTCGTCGATGATGACGTGCATCATCGCCAGCGCGAGCGCACCGTCGGTGCCGGGGCGGATCGGGATGTGCCAGTCCGCGTGCTTGGCCGTGCGGTGCTGCACGGGGTCGATCACGACGACCTTCGCGCCGCGCCGCTGCGCCTCGGCGACGAACGGCCACATGTGCAGGTTGGTGCTGACCATGTTGCAGGCCCAGATGATGATGTAGCGGGAGTGCACGAAGCTCTCCGGGTCGATGCCCGCGGTCGCTCCGATCGTCATGGTGTAGGCGGTGCACGAGCCGGAGTCGCAGTAGGTCCGCTCGCTGATCGTCGCGCCCAGCGAGTTGAAGAACGCGTCTCCCGCGTTGAGGCCGTTGAGGATGCCCTCGGTGCCCAGGTAGCTGACCGGCATGATCGCCTCCGGGCCGTGCTCGGCGATCACCGAGCGGAACCGGGTGGCGATCTCGTCGAGCGCGTCGTCCCAGGAGATCTGCTCGAAGCGACCGCTGCCCTTGGGCCCCACGCGGCGCAACGGGTGCAGCACCCGGCCCTCGCTGTAGACGCGGTCGGTGTAGTTGTTGACCTTCACGCACAGCCCGCCCCGGGTGAAGGGGTGCTCCGGGTCGCCGCGGACCTCGGTGGCGCGGCCGTCCTCGACGGTGACCAGCATGGCGCAGGTGTCGGGGCAGTCGTGCGGGCAGGCGGCGCGTACCACCGTTGGTTCGGATGTGGGTGCTGCGGTCATCACGACCTCCTCGAGCTCAGGTCGTGAGTGGCGATACGAGTCATGGCTCGTATCGCCACTCACGGGTTCGGCGTGCGGCCACTGCCCTGATCCTGGCCCCCGACGGCGCCCGATCGCTAGTACTCCCCGGTCGCTAGTACCCCCGATCGCTAGTACCACTGCGCTCGACCCGTCAGGCCCGCTGGTCGAAGCGCCGATCGAAGACGGACTCGGCGATACGGTTCTTGAGGATCTCGACCGAGCCGCCTGCGATCATCCACCCGCGGGTGCGACGCAGGCAGTACTCCACGAGCGAGTCCGTGCTGTAGCCGGTTCCGCCCATGACCTGCAGCGCCTCGCTGGCCACCTCGAAGCCGGTCACGTTGCACGCGGCCTTGGCCACCGACGTCTCGTAGGCCGACGGCATCCCGTCGTCGGCGTTGGTGGCCGCGCGGTGGAGCAGCAGCTGCGCGGAGTCGAGCTTGATCGCCATGTCGGCGAACTTCCACTGCAGTCCCTGGAACTCGCACAGCGGCTTGCCGAACTGCTCGCGCGTCTTCGCGTGCTCGCGCGCGGTGTTGAACGCGTAGCGGCCGAGCGCGATCGATCGGGCGGCGTTGCCGATGCGCTCCACGTTGAAGCCGCTGATCTGCTTCTTGAACCCGCCCGGGCCGAGCAGGACGTTCCCGGCGGGGATCCGGCAGTCCTCGAACACCAGCTCGGCCCACTCCTCGCCGCTCATGTAGGAGTGGGGCGCGCCGATCGTCAGACCCGGGGTGTCGCGTTCGACGAGGACCGACCCGATGCCACCGACGCCCGGACCGTATCGGACGTAGACGAGGAAGACGGTGGCGTCCGGGCTGTGGCTGGAGAAGATCTTGCTGCCGTTGAGGACGTAGTCCCCGCCGTCGGCGTGTGCGGTGGTGCGCAGGTCCGTGACGGCCGAGCCTGCCTCCGATTCGGTCATGCCGAGGCCCAGCAGCTCGTCCCCGGACATCAGCCGCGGCAGGAAGCGCCCCTTCTGCTCGGGGGTCGCGTACTCGGCGAAGGTGCGGATGGCGCCGAAGCTGCCTGCCTGCACCACGTCGGCCGCCTTCGGCGAGACCAGCGCGACTTCCTGGATCGCGACGACGGCGTCGGTCAGCAAGCCGCCCTGGCCGCCGTCCTGCTCGCGCAGGGTGATCCCGAGCAGGTTGTTCTTGGCGAGCAGCCGGGCGAGATCCCACGGATATCGCGCCTCGTGCGCCCGCGCCACCGCGTCCACCAGCAGTTGCTCGCGGGCGAACCGACGCACGGACTGCGCGAAGGCCTCCTGTTCGTCGGTGAGTCGGAAGTGCATGGCGCCCCCCTGAGGGTCGGGCAGCACCCGGCGGCGGCATGCTGCGCTGGTCGCCGCAGGCGATATGTTATATAGAAAATTTCATACGGGCAACGCAAACCGCGCCCGGTCAGTCGTGCAGCAGGTACGGCGCGCCCGCCCGCTCGCAGACTCCGCGCAGTTGGCGCAGCAGTGCCGTGGGCACCGGCACTCCGTCCCGGCGCCGCTCCTCGCGGGAGGCGGCCTCGGGGTCGCCCGGCACCAGGACCGGCAGCTCGGGGTCGATCGGGAGAGTCGCGTGCATCAGGTCGATCGCCTCGTCGAGATCGGCCTCGAAGGCACCCTTGTCCCGGAAGCTCTGCGGGTCGATCGCCAGGAAGAAGTGGCCGATGTCAGCGGGTCCGTCCGACTCGCCCGACGCCGCCGGGGACGCCGCCAAGCCCGCACCGGCAAGGGTGGCCGACAGGATCTGCACCATCAGACCGAGCCCGTAACCCTTGTGGCTGGCCATCTCGGCCGTGCCACCGAGCGGGGCCAGCCCACCGCGTTCGCCGGCTCGGATGCACCGCATGGCCAGCTGCGCGTCCCGGATCGGGGCACCGCTGCCGTCGAGCACCCAGCCGTCCGGCAGTGGCCGGCCGTGGTAGTCGTACACCTTGACCTTGTTGATCGCGACGGTGCTGGTCGACATGTCCAGTAGGAACGGCCGGTTGCGCCCGGCCGGAGCGGCGAAGGCCAGCGGGTTGGTCGGCAGCCGCGGCTGTGCGCCTCGGGTGGGCGAGACGCACACGGTCCGGGCCGACGTCGTGACCAGGCCGACCATGCAGCGCTGCGCTGCCAACGAGGCGTAGTAGCCGGTCGCCCCGAAGTGGTGGGACCGGCGGACGCAGACGAGGCCGACTCCCATGCAGCCGGCCTTGTCCAGGGCCAGCTCCATGGCCATCACCGCGGCCGGGTGTCCGAAGCCTCCGCCGGCGTCGATGAGCGCCGTGACCGGGCCCTGCTGCGCGACGGTCGGACGCGCCGTCACGTCCAACCCGCCACGCCGCAGCAGGGTCTCGTACGTCGGCAGCATGGACATCCCGTGGGAGTCGATGCCCGCCAGGTCGGCCTCGACCATGACCTCGGCCGTGGTGCCGACGAGGTCGGGCGGTAGGCCCCAGGCCGTGAGGACGGCGGCCACCTGTTCGGTCAGCCTGGCACTGGAGAACTTCACGGTCGTCCCACCTTCCCTGTCGTGGCCCTGGCGCGAGCCACCGCTGGCCTGGGCCGGTACAGCCCCACGCAGGTCGGGCCGCCGGGTATCGGTTCTGCAACCCTCGCTTGACCGAGTGTTAAGCACCATATAGAAAATAACGTGTTTGGTGTCACACGTCCGTGCGATGCGGTCGCGTGACGGCCTCCGACGACTTCCGCCGGCGGAAACGCGAGGGACCGACCATGACCAGCACGGCAGCCCACGAGGCACCGGTGGCCGGCGAGGACGCGGTGGCGGAGATCGAGATCCGCAACCTCACCATGAAGTACGGCGACACCGTCGCCGTCAACGACCTCGACCTCGACATGAACAGCGGCGAGATGCTCGTGCTCCTCGGCCCGTCCGGCTGCGGCAAGACGAGCACCATGCGCAGCATCGTCGGGCTCGAAACGCCGTCGCAGGGGGTCATCCGCATCGCCGGTAAGACCATGTTCGACTCCGCGAAGGGCGTGAGCGTCCCCCCGGACAAGCGCGGCATCGGCATGGTCTTCCAGTCCTATGCGATCTGGCCGCACAAGACGGTGTTCCAGAACGTCGCCTTTCCGCTGCGGATGCAGCGGCTGCCGCGAACCGAGATCCGCGAGCGAACCGAGGAGATGCTCGAGACCGTCGGGCTCAAGGACGAGGGTTCGAGGGGCGCCAGCCTGCTGTCCGGTGGCCAGATGCAGCGGGTCGCCCTGGCACGGAGTCTCGTCATGCGCCCGCGCGTGCTGCTGCTCGACGAGCCGCTGTCCAACCTGGACGCCAAGTTGCGCGACCGGCTGCGCTTCGAGCTCAAGGACATCCAGCAGCAGATCGGCGTCACGAGCGTCTACGTGACGCACGACCAGAGCGAGGCGCTGGCGCTCGCCGACCGCGTCGCGGTGATGCGGGAGGGGGAGGTCATGCAGCTCGGCGAGCCCATGTCGCTCTACGACCGGCCGCAGACCAGGTTCGTGGCCGACTTCCTCGGCGTGACCAACCTCTTCCCCGGGCAGGTGGCGTCAAGCGACGGTGGTGTGAACACGGTCCGGCTCGACGGCTGCGACACGGAGGTCGCGGCGGTCGCCGACCGACCGGCGGGCGCCGAGGTATCGGTCTGCGTGCGCCCGGACGCCGTGACCATCGACGATCCCGCAGCGCCCCGAAGCGGCGGCAACCGCTTCAGCGGCGTCGTGCACGCGTCCAGCTTCCTCGGAACGCATGTCCGCTACCGCATCGACGTCGACGACGCCGTCTCGTTCGACGTCGTCACGTTCTCCCGCCGGAAGATCTTCGCTCGCGGCGACACGGTGACGGTGTCGGTCGATCCGGCCGATGTCCGGCTGTTGAGCGAGTAGAGGGGCCCCGAGGGTATGAGCGTCCTGCAACAAACGTTCCGGCGGTCCACGCGGTACCTTCCGATGTCGGTCATCCTGCTGATCCTCGCGGTACTCGCGGTGCTGCCGATCGGCATGCTGATCTATGCCAGCATCATCGATGTCGTGCCGAGGCCGGGATCGACCGGCGGTGCGCTCACGAGGGAGTGGTACAGCAACATCGCCAACCGGGCATACCTCGTCGCCGGGCGCAACTCGATGGTGATCGCGATCGGCGGCACGTCCCTGGCGCTGCTGTTCGGGACCGGCCTCGCCTGGATCGGGGCCAGGACCGACGTGCCGGGCAAGTCGATCGTCGCGCTGGCCGGCATCGTCCCGCTCTTCGTCTCCTCGCTGGTCGGCGCACTCGCATGGAGCTTCCTCGGTTCGCCCAACCAGGGATTCCTGAACATCCTGCTACGCCCCATCGGCCTCGACGTCATCAACGTCTACTCGATACCGGGCATCATCTTCGTGTTCGGGCTGTACTACGCGCCGTACTCATTCCTCCTGGTGTACAGCGCGCTGTCGCTGATGAACCCGGAGCTCGAGGAGTCGGCGCACACGCACGGCGCGACCAACTTCACGGTCATGCGCATCGTGACCCTCCCGCTCGTCGCGCCCGCGATCATCGGCGGAGGGTTGCTCACGTTCGCTCTCATCCTGGAGAACTTCTCGGTGCCCACGGTGCTCGGGACACCGGCGGGCGTGAACACACTTCCCACGTTCATCTACCGGCTGATGAATGCGGCTCCGCCGGACGCGAACCAGGCGGCGGCCGTCGGTGCCCTGCTGATGGCGCTGCTCGTCGTCATCGTGTTCGTGCAGCGCAAGGTATTGAGCAGGCGGGAGTACACGACGGTGGCGGGGAAGGGCTTTCGCCCGCGGGTCGTCACCCTGGGCAGGTGGCGCTGGGCGGGGTTCGCCTTCGCGGCCACCTACATCTTTCTCGCGGTCGTCCTCCCGCTCATGGCGCTGCTGCAGATGGCGTTCCGCAACAATCTGTACATCGCGGGTGCCGCCGAGCTGTTCGACCCCTCGGCGTTCGGCCTCGACACCATGATCGATGTGCTCACGTACTCGTCGTTCCAGACGGGTATCACGAACAGCGTCGTCGTCGCCGTGTCCGCCGCACTTCTCGGTGTCGTCTTCTGCTTCGCCATGGCCTTCACGGTCGCACGGTCGAAGCTGCCGGGCAGGCAGGTGATCGAGTACCTCGCGATGGTGCCGGTGGCCGTCCCGGCGATCGTCATGGGCATGGGGATTCTCTGGGCGTGGTTCCTGCTGCCGCTGCCCATCTACGGGACGCTGGCGATCCTGGTGTTCGCCTACATCGGGCGTTTCATGCCGCAGGGCTTCACCAGTATCGCGGCGAGTATCCGGCAGGTGCACACCGACCTCGAGGAGTCGGCGGTCGTGTCCGGCGCCTCCAAGACCCGTTCGAGCCTCGAGGTCACCGTCCCGCTCATCCGCAGCAGCGTCATCGCCGCGATGCTGCTGCTGCTGATCCTGTCCTTCCGTGAGCTCAGCGTCGCGCTGTTCCTGTTCACGACGGACACGCGGGTGCTGTCGATCGTCATCTTCGATTTCTGGAACGGCGGATCGCTGGGACGGGCTGCTGCGGCCAGCCTGCTCTACAGCGCACTGCTGACGGTGATCGTGCTGGCAGCACGCCGCTGGATGGGGGTGAAGCAAGCCGGTTAGGAGGTCGGGGACTGTCGAACTGACGAGAGGTAGGCGACTCATGCGCACGTCGAAGAAGATGCTCGCAGCGACGCTCGGTGCGTTCGTGGCGCTCGGTACCGCTGCATGCGGCTCGGGGGGCGGGACCGCTGCACCGGAGGACGGCCCCTTGATGGTGGCGGGCGAAAGGCTCGCGGACGAACAGCTGTGGGCGGCCGCCCAGGAGGAAGGCACCCTCACCCTCTACACCGCGGTCGGTGAGGAGCGCGCGAACGAGGTGGTGGACGTCTTCCGGGAACAGACGGGCCTGGAGGTCGAGCTCGTCCGCTTGCCCGGTGGCCGGCTGGTGGAGCGGGTGCTGACCGAGCAGGGCGCCGGGCAGCTCGGCGCCGATGTGATCATGCAGTCGGATCTGGTGCTGGCGACGCAGGAGAACGAGGCGGGGGCGTTCGAACCCTACTGCCCGCCCGGCCTGGAGACGGTCGAGCCCCAGCTCAAGCAGGAGGACTGCAGCTTCTATGCGGCCCAGACACCGATCTATGCGATCGGGACGAACACCGAGCTGATCCCGGCGGAGCAGGCTCCCCGGACCTGGCAGGACCTGCTGGACCCGAGGTTCAAGGGCAAGATCGGCCTGGCCCATATCGGGGCGGGCGGCAGCACGTGGGCCCGTGACCTGTTCCTGCGGCAGAAGTACGGCATCGAGTACTGGGAGGCGCTGGCCGCCCAGCAGCCGCTCATCACCGGTGGCGCGGCCGGCGTCACGCAGCAGATGGCCCGCGGTGAGGTGCAGCTGGGCATGGTGCTGCCCGGGAACCAGAGTGTGACGGCGTCGCAGGGCGCGCCGCTGGACCTGATCGTGCCGGCGGACGGCATCCCCAGCTACGCGCACTGGACCGGCCTGGCGAGTAACGCCGCGCATCCGAACGCGGCAAAGGTCTTCCTCAACTGGTACCTGTCCATGCCCGGCCAGACCGCGGTGGCCCAGAAGGGCGGCGACTACCCCGTCATCGACGGCGCACCGGGGCCCGACTTCAACGGCACGCCCCTTCCCACCCGCGAAGAGGTGGAGCTGGTGTATCCCGAGCTCACGCCCGAGTATGCGAGCAAGCGGGACGCGTACATGCAGGAGTGGTTCCAGATCTTCGGGTACGCCCCGGAGAGCTGACCTCGTGACACCGGACCGGAACCGAGATGAATCCAGTAGATTATAGAATGTAGTTCGTGCGGCGGATCCACACGGGGCGCGAGGGAGCGGTCTTGGAACTCCAGGTCATGGATCACGACGCGGTCGTGTCCCGGCTGCACTCGGCCGGGATCCCGTTCGCCGCGACCGAGACCGCGGGCTCGCTCGAGGACGTCGCCGATGCGTTCGCCCGGCTGGGCGCCGGCCCGGCGGTCCTCAAGGCGGGCGGGTTGCTGCACAAGACCGAGTCGGGCGGCGTCGTCGTCGACCTGGCCGACGCGGCCGGCGCGGTGGCGGCGGCCCGCGCCATTCTCGACCGCGCCGGCGAGGCGGCCCTGCCCTTCGTGCTGCAGCAGCAGGTCACCGGCATGGAGATGCTCGTCGGAGCCCGTCGCGACCCGCAGCTGGGAGCGGCGCTGGTCGTCGGCCTGGGAGGCGTGGCCACCGAGGTCCACCAGGACATCGTCACAGGGGTCGCGCCGGTGACGCGGCAGCAGGCGCGCGCGCTGTTGCAGCGGCTCCGGACGTGGCCGCTGCTGCAGGGTTACCGGGGCGAGGTCGGGCGCGACGTGGCGGCTCTCGTCGACGTCCTCGTGGCCGTCTCGACCCTGGTCACCGAGGACCCCGAGATCGTGGAGCTCGACCTCAACCCCGTCATGGTCGGCCCGGACGGGCACGGCGCGGTGGCCGTCGACGCGCGGATGATCCGCGGCGGGTCGCCTGCGGGCGGCGACCGGCCGCACCCCGATCTCGACCGGATGCTGCGGCCCGACCACGTCGCGGTCGTCGGCGTCTCCGACGACGAGCACAAGGTCGGGGCGCGACTGTTCCGCTACCTCGACGCACACGGGTACCCGGGGCGGCTCGACCCCGTGCACCCCTCCGGTGGCACCGTGCGCGGGTACGAACGCGCCACCTCGCTGTCGAACGTCGAGGGCTCACCAGACCTCGTGTGCATCACCGTGCCCAGCCGTTTCGTGCTCGAGGTCGCCCACGAGGCCGTCGAGAAGAAGGTCGGCGGCGTCATCGTGCACAGCTCCGACTTCGCCGAGGTGGGACCGGAGGGACGGGCCGTGCAGGACGAGCTCGTCGCGGTGCTGTCGGAGGCGGGGATCCCGCTGGCCGGACCGAACAACATGGGCGTGGTGGCGCCGCACCGCAACCTGACCGCCTCCATCTCCGGGGGTCTCGAGTCCGACCTCGTGCCGGGCGGCGTGGCCCTGCTGACCAGTTCGGGTGCGCTCGGCAGCTGCGTGGCCACCCGGCTCATGGACGCCGGGGTCGGGCTCTCCTACTGGGTCCACGCCGGCAACGAGGCCGACCTCGTCATCGCCGACTACCTGCAATGGCTCGCCGGCGACGACGCGACCACGTCCGTGGGGCTGCTGCTGGAGGACATCAAGGACGGCCCCCGGGTGATCCAGGCCGGGCAGCGGATGGCGCAGGCCGGAAAGCCCATGTTCGCCTACAACATGGTCCGGTCCGACAAGGGCCGGGAGGCAGCCCTGAGTCACACGGGCGCGATGGTCGGATCGTTCGCCGTCCGCGAGGCGGTCGTCCACGCCGCCGGAATGGTCAGCGTGCCGTCGCTGCGGGTGCTGGAGGACGCGCTGCTGCTCTCCTCCGCAGGCCCGCCGCCGGCAGGCTCGCGGCTGGCGGCCGTGACCTTCTCCGGCGGGGCGTGCTCCATCATCGCCGACGAGGCGCAGACATCCGGTGTCGAGCTTCCCGAGCTCTCGGACGTCACCCGCGAGGCGATCCGTCCGCACGTGCCCTCCTACGCGGCGGTGCGTAACCCGCTCGACTGCAGCTACCAGATGTTGACCCGGCCCGACGCCCTCGAGCGGGTGGTCGAGCACCTCAGCGCGCGCGACGAGTTCGACGCGATCCTGCTGCAGTTCACGACGAACGCCGACCCCTACGCCGCCGCCATCGCCCACGAGGTCGTCGCCCTTCGCGACCAGCTCGATCTCCCGCTCTACGTCTCCCGCTACGGCGGTGCGCAGCTGGCGCCGGAGGCGCTGGGCGTGTACCGGGACGCGGGGGTACACGTCCTCGATGCGCCGGACCGCGCGACCCTGGCGATCGCGGCCGTGATGGCCGGCCGGCGAGCCGTGCTGGCGGCACAACCGTGACCGGCCCCGCCACACCCGCCGGCAGCGTCGGACAGGGGGCACCATGAGCACGTCGACCCGGGCACCGCTGACCACGACCCTCGCGGAGTGGGCCACGTCGCTGCGCTACGAGGACCTCCCCGCGGGCGTCGTCCACCAGGCCAAGCGGGCCGTCCTCGACTACGCGGCGGCGACCCTCGTCGGCTCGACATCGGGGCCGGCCAGGATCGTGCAGGACTACCTCGCCGAGGTCGAGGGACCGGGCCCGGCCACGGTCGTGGGCACGCCGCTGCGCTTGTCGGCCGCCAACGCGGCGCTGGCCAACGGCACCGCGGCACACGGCCTCGAGGTCGACGACGGCTACACCCGCGGTGGCTACCACCCCGGCGGGCCCACCCTGTCCGCGGTGCTGGCGATCGCGGAGGCGACCGGGTCGGGCGCGCACGACATCCTGCTCGCCACCGTGGTCGGGTACGAGCTGTCCTGCCGGCTGGCCGGTGCCGGCCACCCGGCCACGTGGCACCGTGGTTTCCACAACACCCCGGTCGTGGGGGTGTTCGGCGCGGCGGCCGGTGTCGCGAAACTGCTCGAGGGCCGCACCGAGCACCCCGCCGGCCTCGCCGCCAGCGCGCTGGGCCTGGCCGGCTCGCACGCCGGCGGCCTGTTCGAGTTCCTCGGCCACGGCGCCGAGGTCAAGCGGCTGCACGCGGGCAAGGCCGGTCGTGACGGGCTCGTCAGCGCCGAGCTGGCGGCCCGCGGCCTCACCGGGCCGGCGACGGTGCTCGAGGGGCCGCACGGCTACCTGCACGCGTTCGCGGGCGACGAGTTCGACGAGCAGCACCTGCTCGCCGGCCTCGGCACCGAGTGGAGGACGCTCCAGACCTACATCAAGCCCTACCCGTGCTGCCGTCACCTGCACGGGCCGATCGACGCCATCCTGGCGCTGAGCGAGCGGGCACCGATCGACGTCGACGCGCTCGAGTCGATCACGGTGGAGACGTTCACCTCGGCGGCGCGTCACGGCGGCACCTCGATCGGCGACTTCCTCGATGCCCAGATGAGCATCCCGTACGCCGTCGCGGTCACCCTGCTGCACGGCGTGCCGAGCCTCGAGCACTTCGAGGCCGACGCGCGCCGGGACCCGCGGGTGCGGCGCCTCATCGACCTGGTGGAGGTCCGGGAGGCGCCGGACTGCAGCAGGGACTTCCCGGCGATGCGACCGGCCCGGGTGGTGCTGCGCGGCGACGGCGAGCAGCGGCAGCTGCGGGTCGACCAGCCCTACGGCGAGCCCGGCAACCCGGTGGCAGACGTCGACCTCGAGGCCAAGCTGCACCGGCTCGCCGGACCGGTCGTGGGCCCCGACCGGTGCAAGCGCATCACCTCCGAAATCTGGTCCTTCGACGCGCCGGAGCAGCTGTTCGCCGAGCTGCGCACCTCGGACTGAGGGCGCGATGGCCGAGACGACCGCACCGGTGCGGGGTCCGGGTGCAGCCACCGGGCCCGGGCCGCGCGTCGTGTACTTCAGCCAGGACGGGCCCGTCGCGGACGTCTACCGCAGCCACCTTCCAGCGGGTTGGCGGTTCGCGGCGCTGCGCGATCGCGGTGACGAGCGCGAGCAGCTGAGGCTGCTGGCCGACGCGGACGTCGTCGTCCACACCGACACACCGATCAGCCGCAGGCATGTGGAGGCCGCACCGCACCTCGCACTCGTGCAGCGCCAGGGCGTCGGGGTGGACGCGCTGGACCTGCCCGCGCTGCGCGACCACGGCGTCGCGGTGGCGATCTGCCCGGACGGCACCGCGGCGGCGGTGGCCGAGCACACCCTGATGCTCATGCTCGCGGCCGGCCGGCACCTGCTGCGGCTGCACGAGGGGGTCGTCGGTGGGAGCTGGCCGAAGTGGGACTACCGCAACCGATCGCTCGGGCTGCACGGCGCGCTGGTCGGCATCGTCGGCTTCGGCCGCATCGGGCGCGCCGTGGCCCGGCGCCTGCTGGCCTTCGGCAGCGAGCTGCTCGTCCACCGGCGCGGCGGGGCGCCGCTGCCGGGTGAGTGGGCGGGCCCGCACGTGCAGGTGTGCTCGACGCTCGAGGAGCTGTTCGGCCGGTCCGACGTCGTGACGCTGCACTGCCCGCTGCTGCCGGAGACCCGCGGCATGGTCGACGGCAGGCTGCTGGGACTGATGAAGGCCGACGCGGTCCTGGTCAACACCGCCCGAGGCGCGCTGGTGATCGAGGACGACCTCGTCGAGGCACTGCGCTGCTCCCGGCCGGCGGCTGCCGGTCTCGACGTCCTCGCGACCGAGCCGCCCCCGGGCGGCTCCCCCCTGCTCACGCTGCCCAACGTCGTGCTCACGCCGCACACCGGGGCCGGGACGAAGCAGACCCAGATCGTCAAGGCACGTGCCGTCCTCGCCAACATCGCCCGGATGTGGGCAGGCGAGTCACTCGAGAACCGCGTGCTGTGACCAGCCACCACGACCCCGTCGGCCGAGGAGGACAGCGATGAACCGCAGGTGGCCCCGCGACATCGTCGACACCCACGTCCACACCGCGCCGGACGTCGTCCCCCGCCTCATGACCGACTCCGAGTTCGCCCGCGCGGCGGACGAGGCCGGTTACCGGGCCGTCGTCCTCAAGAGCCACCACACCGTCACCGCAGCCAGGGCGACGATGGCGCAGCAGCACGCGGCACAGGCACAGATCCTCGGTGGTGTCGTGCTCAACCTGCACGCGACCGGCGGCATCAACCCCTACGCGGTGCAGACCGCCCTGCAGCTGGGCGCGAGGGTGATCTGGCTGCCCACCTTCACCTCCGCCAACCAGATCCGCTACGCCGCCGAGGTGGGCGTCGCGAGCGCCAATCTCAAGCGGCTGGGCACCATCGAGGGCAGCGGCATCTCCGTGCTCGACGAGCACGGCCGGCCGACGGCGGACGTGTGCGCGGTGCTGGACCTGATCGCCACGGCCGGGGCCACGCTGGCGACGGGGCACATCTCGCCAGCGGAGATCATGCAGGTCGTCCCCGAGGCACGCAGGCGCGGTGTGCCCCACGTGCTCATCACCCACCCCGAGCTGCACTGCGTCGGCCTGGGCGTCGACGACCAGTTGCAGCTCGCCGAGCTCGACGGGGTGTGGTTCGAGCGGGTGCTGGTCGTCACCCTGCCGACCAGCGACGACGTGCCGATCGGCGACATCGCCGAGGCGGTCCGCACCGTCGGCGTGGACTCGACCGTGATGGCGACCGACTTCGGCCAGGCGCACAACGTCTCGCCCGTCCTCGGGATGAGCCGGTACGTCGACTCGATGCGCTCGCTCGGGTTCTCCCAGGACGACGTCGAGGCCATGACGGTGCACAACCCGGCCGCGGCGCTGGCGCTGGACTGACCGTCACGGCGGGGAGGAGGAGCGGCATGGCCGAGGGACTGGTGGTGGAGGTCTTCGATCGGGTGGGCTACGTGACGCTCGACCGGCAGCCACGCCGCAACGCGCTCAGCCACGCGGTGATGGAGGGTCTGGTCGAGACCTTCCACCGCTTCGACCACGACGACGACGTCTGGGCCGTGCTCGTCACGGGCGCCGGCAGCGACGCGTTCTGTGCCGGACGCGACCTCAAGGAGCTGGCCGGCCGCGACAGCCGCGATGCGCCGCCGCCCGCTCCGATGCGGGGCCTGCTGCGCAACCCGTTCGAGGTCGTCTACGAGTGCCGCAAGCCGGTGGTGGCGGCGCTGAACGGGGCGGCCGTCGGCGGCGGTCTCGAGCTGGCCATGGCCTGTGACGTGCGCATCGCCGCCGCCCACGCCACGCTCGGGCTGCCGGAGGCGCTGCGCGGCATGGGCGCCAACTTCGGCGCGGCCATCCTGCCGCGGCTGTTGCCGGTCGGGATCGCCTACGACCTGCTCTACACGGGCCGTTCGCTGACCGCGGACGAGGCCGCGCGCTGGGGCCTGGTCAACGCCGTCGTCCCGGGCGAGCAGCTGGCCGCAGCGGCCGAGGACTACGTGCGCACCGTGCTGTCGCGCGCGCCGCTGACCCTGCGCCGCTACAAGGCCTCGATCCAGAGCAGCCTGCAGCTACCGCTGTCCGCGGCGCTGCGGCTCGAGCTGGCGCCCGACCCCTACGGCAGCGAGGACCGCGTCGAGGGCGTCCGCGCGTTCGCCGAGAAGCGCGAGCCACAGTGGAGGGCCCGGTGAGCGGTATCGATGCTTCGACCCTGCAAGCAGGTCGCAGCGGAACGCCGACCCGGCTCGACCGGCTGCTGGCTCCCCGGTCGATCGCCGTGGTCGGGGCGACGGAGCGGCCCGGCTACGCGGCGCGGCTGCTGACCAACCTGGTCGACGGTGGCTACCCGGGCGCGATCCACCCGGTGAGCAGGTCGCGGGAGACCGTCTTCGGCCGGCGGGCGTTCCGCTCGCTGCGCGACGTGCCCGAACCGGTGGACGTGGCCGTCGTGGTCGTCCCCGCCGACGACGTCCCGGCAGTGGTGGCGGACTGCGGAGCCGCCGGCGTGGCGGCCGCCGTCGTCATCACCGCCGGCTTCGGTGAGGCAGGCGCGGCGGGGCTGCGTCGACGGGAGCTGCTGCGGGAGGCGGCGGCCCGGGCGGGCGTGCTCGTCATCGGACCGAACGGCAACGGCTACTCGAGCGTCGCGGCGGGCGTCTGGGCGACGACGTTCTCCGGCCTGCGCCCCCGGCAGGCCCGGGCGCCGCTGCCGGCGGTGCTGCTGTCGCAGAGCGGCGGCACCGCCTTCGGCGCGGTGCACGAACGCGCGCAGGACCACGGGTTCTCCTTCTCGGCGATCCTGTCGACCGGCAACGAGGAGGTAGCGGCGTCCGAGCAGCTCGCCGAGCAGTTGCTGGCCGGTGACACCGAGGTCGTCGCGATGGTGTGCGAGGACTTCCACGACGGGCCTGCGCTGCTGCGGGCCGCTCGGACCGCACGGGCACGGGGGCGGTCGGTGGTCGTGCTGAAGATCGGGCGGTCGGCGGCCGGGCGGTCGGCGACCGCGACCCACACCGCCGCGCTCGCCGCGGACGACGCGGTCGTCGACGGCGTGCTGCGCCGGCACGGGGTGGTCCGGGTGTCCGATGTCGACGAGCTGGTGCAGTGCGTGCGGTTCCTGGCCTCCGCCCCCCACCCCGGCGGGCGGCGGGCCGTCGTGTTGTCGCACTCCGGCGGGCTCGGGGCGCTCGCCGCCGACGCGCTCGGCGTCGCCGGATTCGTGCTGCCGAAGCTGTCGGCACGGGCGCAGCGGGAGCTCGACGAGCTGCTCGGCGCGGTCGGCGGGCGGTCGAACCCCGTGGACGTCACCATGGCGCTGCGCCGGCCGGTGGTCTCCGGCGTGGTGCGGGCACTGCTGCGCGACCAGCCCGACGTCGTGGCGGTGGTCACGGCCGGCGACACCGAGTTGCCGGCGCGGGTCGCGGCCGGGGTGCGGGAGGCCGGCCGCTGCGCGCCTCCCGTCTGCGTCGTCTGGACCGGCGGCGTGCGGACCGGCGGTGACCTCGAGGCACTCGATGCCGGCGACGTGCCGTGGTTTTCCGGCACGGGCATCGCGGCGACGGTGCTGGGCCGCTGCCGGGACGCGGCGGCAGCGGCGCCACCCGAGCTGCCCGGTACGCCGGTGCGCCGCCGCGCCGCCACCGTCGTGTCCGAGGCGGCAGGCAAGCACCGGCTGCGCGAGATGGGTGTGGCCGTGCCCGCCGGTGAGGTCGCCGACGGCGTCGTGGAACTGGTGGCGGCAGCGGGCCGCGTCCCGGCACCGTGGGTGCTCAAGGTCGTGGCCGCGGAGGTGCTCCACAAGGCGACCGCCGGCCTGCTCGTGCTCGGGATCGGCGACGAGACCGCGCTGCGGGACGCGGCCGAGCAGCTCGCGCGGCGGGCGCGAGCCGCCCTCGGGCCGGCCGGCTGGCAGTTCCTGCTGGAACAGCAGCACGACGTGGCGGCCCAGCTCTACGTCGGCGCCACCGTGGAGCCCCACTTCGGGGCGGTGATCGGCGTCGGGCGCGGCGGCGGCGACGTCGAGCTCGAGCCCCACGTCGTCTGGGCGACCTGCCCGCTCGACGAGCGCGGCGCCGGCGAGCTGCTGGCCGACGAGCGGTTGGCGGCCTGGCTGACGGCGTGCGGGGTGCCGGTCAGCGCGCGCACCGGGCTCGGGGCCTGCATCGCCCGGCTGTCGCGGTGGTTCGTGGTGTCCGCGGAAGCCCCGCAGTAGGCCGAGCTCAACCCCCTCGCCGTCGAGCGGTCGACCGGCCGGGTGATCGCGCTCGACGCCGTGCTCGCGCTGGCCGACCCGGAGGTGCCCGGTGAATGAGGTGCCCGGTGAATGAGGTGTCCAGTGGATGAGGTCGGGCTGCACCGCAGCTACCTGTACGTGGTCGGCCACCGCGAGGACCACGTCGAGAAGGCATACGCGTCCGACGCGGACGCGGTGGTGCTGGAGCTGGAGGACGCGGTGGCGCCGAGCATGAAGGAGCGGGCCCGCAGCACGGTGGCGCGGGTGCTCGCCTCACCCCCGCCGAAGCCGACGTTCGTCCGCGTCAACCCGCTCGGGACCGGGCTGGCCCGCGCCGACCTCGATGCCGTGGCCGGTACGGACATCGAGGGCATCCGGCTCCCGAAGACCGAGTCCGCGCGCGACGTTCACACGGTCGCGGGCTGGCTGGACGAGATGGGGTCGCCGGTCCGGATCCAGGTCCTGCTCGAGAGCGCGGTCGCGGTCGAGCAGGTCACGCAGATCGCCTCGGCGCACGAGCGCGTCGCCGGGGTCGCGCTCGGTGAGCAGGACCTGCAGGCTGATATCGGCGCCACCGACGAGGGCCTGCTCTACGCCCGCTCCCGTGTGGTCCTCGCATCCCGGGCTGCGGGGCTGCCCCCGCCGGTGCAGAGCGTGTGGTCCGGGCTGGCAGACCTCGACGGGCTGCGGGCGAGCTGCGAACGGGGCAAGCGGCTCGGCTTCTTCGGGCGCTCCGCCCTGCATCCCCGCCAGGTGCCCGTCATCAACGAGGTGTTCACCCCGACGGCTGCCGAACTCGCCGAGGCCGAGGCGCTGGCGCAGCGGCTCACGGACGCGGTCGATGCCGGCTCCGCAGGTCTGCAGCTGCCCGACGGGCGCTTCGTCGACAACGCCGTCGTCCTCGCGGCCCGCCGGACGCTGTCCTACGGCCGCCGCCGATGACCGGCCCGGCCGGAGGCGCCACGCGCCCCCGCAACGACCCGACGACCACGAGGAGCAGCATGAAGCTCGGGATCACATGGGTGCCCGACGACCTCGGGAACTACGCCGACCTCGTCGCGCGCACCGAGGCCGCCGGGCTGGACCGCATCGGTGTCCCCGACACGCAGGCGGCGCAGTACCGCGAGTGCTACGTCACGCTGACGCATTTGTTCGGCCACACGAGCAGGGTGGAGGCGGGACCGGTCGTCTCCAACCCGCTCACCCGGCACCCGGCCGTGTCGGCGGCCGCCATCGCCAGCGCGGACGAGCTGTCCGGCGGCCGGGCCTTCATCTGCCTGGCCACGGGTGACACCGGGGTCTTCAACCTCGGGCTGCGCCCCGCGAAGCTGGCACAGCTCGAGGAGTACGTCCTGGTGCTGCGCGACCTGTTCGAGTCCGGCCGTGCCCGGTACCAGGGCGACGACGTCCGACTGAAGTGGGTCGAGCGTCCCGTGCCCATCTACCTCGCGGCCGACGGTCCCCGGGCGCTGCGGCTCGCTGGCAAGGTCGCCGACGGGGTCGTGGTGGGCTTGGGCTTCCTGCCGGAAACCGTGCCACTGGTGCAGCAGTACCTGCGCGAGGGTGCCGAGCAGGCCGGCCGCTCGGTCGAGGAGGTCGACGTCTGGTACATGGCGCGGGCCGCCGTGGCCGACCGCCGCGAGGACGCGCTGCGCCTGGTTGCGCCGAGCCTGGCCGCCGCGTCCGCGCATGCCTTCCGCATCTCGCTGGACGGCAAGGCCGTCCCCGCGGAGTTCACCGAGCCGATCCGCGAGCTCGAGCGCCGTTACGACCTGACCGTCCACAACGAGCCCGGCCGCGACAATCCCAACGGCCGGCTCGTCGAGGAGCTGGGGCTGACCGACTACCTCGCGGAGCGGATGGCCGTCGTCGGGACCGAGGCCGACTGCGTCGCGAAGCTGCGACAGCTGCAAGGGCTCGGCGTCGGCAACGTCATCATGCGGCCGCAGGTGGTCGACCGCTACGGCTTCCTCGACAGCTGGGAGCGGGTCGCCGAGGCGGCCCGGCAGCGGTGAGCCCGCCGTTTCAGGGGCCGTGCTCCACCGACATGGACGTCACCTGCGCCCCCCGTCGTCGCAGCGAGTCCGATGCGATGGACTCGAGCGTGCCGTCGGGGACGAGGCAGTCCGCACACGCCTGGTCGTCGACGACCACGCGGAGCCGGTACGCGCCCTCCTCGATGTCGGTGATCTCGACGTGGACGCCCTCGTCCAGCATCTCGTTGAGCTCCTGCTCGGTCTCGTGGATCGGCATCGGGGCGCTCCAGTCCTGGTGGGGCCACTGGTCAGACACAGACTACTTTCTATAGTATCGATCATTCCAGCGTCTCGAACTCAGGGGGACGGGCCAAGTGAGCAGCGTTCAGGTCGTCGATCCGAGCGGGAGCGAGCCGCCGTCGGCACACGTCGCCACCGCAGCCAGGCCTTCCGTGCTGGCCGGCGCGCACATCGGCGCGCTCGACAACGGCAAGCCCAACGCCGACCACGTGGTGGGCCGGCTCGCCCGGTACCTTCGCCGCCGGTTCGACACTCAGGAGCCGATGGCCGCCGGCAAGGCCGTCGCCTCGCAGCCCTGCCCGGACGAGGTGCTCGTCGGGTTCCGGGGCTTCGACGCCGCCATCGTCGGTGTCGGCGATTGAGGCTCGTGCACGTCGTGGAGTGTCCACGACTCCGTCGAGCTGGAGCGTCGCGGCATCCCGACGGTCCTGCTGTGCACCGAGCCGTTCCTGCCGCTGGCACGGGCGGTGGCCCGTCAGGAGGGGCTGGAGTCGCTGGCGGTCGTCACGATCCCCCACCCGATCGGCGGGGTGGAGCCGGAGCGGCTCGACGACATGCTCGCGGCCGCCGTCGACCGGGTGGCCGAGGCGCTGCTGACCGCGCCCGCTGCCGCAGCGGCCGGGGAGCACCACCTGCGAGTGCATGACGCTCCGGGCGACGTCCTCGGCTTCCTCTCCTTCGCCGAGGAGCACCGGTTCAGCGACGGCTTGCCGCTGGTACCCCCGACGGCCGAGCTCGTCGACCGGGCCGTGGCGGCGAGCGGGCGTGACGGCGACGAGCTGGTGGGTGTCGTCACCCCGGCCAACCGTGGTGCGACGGTCCGGGCCGTGGCCGCCAACGCGGTCATGGCGGGCTGCCCACCGGCACTGCTTCCGGTGGTTCTCGCCGCGGTGCGCGCCGCCCTGGAGCCCCGCTTCAACCTGCAGGCCCTGACCACGACCACGCACCCCGTCACCCCCCTCGTGATCGTGCACGGACCGGTGGTCGACGAGCTCGGGTTCAACCCGGCGGCCAACACCTTCGGCCAGGGCAACCGGGCCAACGCGGGCGTCGGGCGGGCGCTGCGGCTGGTGCTGCAGAACATCGGCGAGGCGCGGCCGGGCGAGACCGATCGGGCGACGCACGGTGGCCCGACGAAGTACGCCTACTGCATCGCCGAGAACGCGGCGGCGTCGCCGTGGCCGACGTTCCACGACGACCGCGGCGGCGGCAGCCGCGGCAGCCGCGGCGCGGTCACGGTCGTCGGCGGCGAGGGCCCGCACAACGTCAACGACCATGGCAGCACCAGCGCGGCCGGCATCCTGCGCAACGTCGCGGGCACGATGGCCACCCTCGGCTGCAACAACGTCTACCTGCGCGGGCAGATGCTCCTGGTGCTCTCGCCCGAGCACGCCGAGGTGGTCGCCCGCGACGGCCACGACCGGCGCACGGTGCAGCAGGATCTGGCGGCCCGGGCCCGCGTCGATGTTCGCGGCATCTCGCCGGGCAACCTCGAGCGCTTCCGCGCGACGGCGCCGCACGTCTTCGGTGACGTCCCCGCGGACGGCCTCGTGCCGATGGTCGACCACCCGGAGGACGTGCTGCTGCTCGTCGCCGGCGGCCCCGGCAAGCACTCGGTCGTCGTGCCGACGTTCGGCCCCACAGTCGCGGTGACCGCCGACGTCGATGCTGTGCAGTGAGGCGGCAGCGGAACTGGTTCCTGCCGCTGCTGGTCTGTGCCGTGCTCACCCAGACCACGGTCCACCTCGCCCGGCCCTTGGTGAGCTACCGGGTGATCGCGCTCGGGGGAGATGCCCGCGCGGTCGGCCTGGTGGCCGCGGCGTTCGCCGTGCTGCCGCTGCTCGTCGCGATCCCGCTCGGGCGGCTGTCCGACCGGCTGAGCCGCCTCGGTCTGCTGCTGGCCGCCGGGACGTGCCTGCTCGCGGCCGGCTCGCTGCTCATGTCGGTGAGCGGCTCGGTGCCGGCGCTCGCACTCAACAGCGCGGTCGTCGGACTCGGCCAGCTGGTGTTCCTGGTCGCCGCCCAGGGCACGGTCGCGCGGTGGTCGTCGGGGCCGCTGCTCGACCGCGGGTTCGGCTGGCTGACCGCCGCGGTCTCGGTAGGGCAGTTGCTCGGGCCGCTGCTGACCGGCGCCCTGCTCGGTTCGGCCACCGGTGAGGCGCTCGCCACCGCCAGCAGGCACGCCTTCTGGGTCTGCGCCGGCACCGCGCTGCTCGCGCTGCCCGTCGTCGCCGTCGTCGCAGTCCGCACGCCCGTCCGCCGGCGAGCGCCCGAGCGGGCGGCGGAGGCGCCCTCGTCGACGCTCGCCCTGCTGCAACGCTCCGGGGTGCCGACCAAGCTGTTCGCCAGCCTCGCACTGCTGGCCGCTGCGGACATCCTCACCGCCTACCTCCCGCTCATCGCCGACAGCCGCGGCATCGCTCCCGCTGTCGTCGGGGTGCTGCTCGGACTCCGGGCGGCCGCGACGATCTGCTCCCGGCTGCTGCTCGACCGGCTGCTGATCCACTGGCGCCACGACGTGCTCATCGTCGCGAGCGCGGCCGGCTCCGCGGCGGCCTTCGCCCTCGTTCCGGTGCCCGGGCTCGGCCTGGTCGGCATGGGTGTCGCGCTGGTCGTGGGAGGCTTCTTGCTGGGAGTGGGCCAGCCACTGACGATGACGCTGATGGTCCGGGCCGTCCCCGTCGAGGCCCGCAGCAGGGGCCTGGCGCTGCGCATGGTCGCCAACCGGATAGGGCAGGTGGCGCTGCCGGCCGCGGCGGCGCTGGTGGCCGGGTCCACCGGCGCCGGGGCGCTGTGGCTGGCCTGCGCCGTGCTCGCGACGGCGTCAGCGGCCGCCCACCGCGCCTCCGCGACCTCGTGAGGCCAGGTCTCAGAGCTGCTTGCGCAGCTCCGCGGCGTGGAAGATGTGCGCGGCGGCGCGCTCCCGGGCCAACCGGGGATCGCGGGCCGCGAGCGCCTCGAGTATCCCCTCGTGGTCGTTCATGAGCGCGCGGGCGGCGCTGGGATCACGCCAGATGGTCACGTGTGGCGGGAACAGCGCCCACAGGTTGGCGGCGTGCGCCGCGATGGTCTCCGAGCCGGCCTGGTAGATGGTGAAGTGCAGTCGCCGGTTCAGTACCGCGAGCTCCTCACCGTCACCCCGCCGCATCGCGGCTTCGAGCTCGGCTTGCACGGCGTTGATGCCGGCCATGTCGCCGTCTGCCATGCGTTCGGCGGCGATGGCGGTCCCGAGGCCCTCGATCTCGGCGCGCAGCAGGTAGACGTCCTCCGTGCGGGTCGGCGACAACTCACGCACCGTCGCGCCCCGGTGCGGCGCATAGGTGATGGTGCCTTCCGCCTCGAGGAGTCGCAGCGCCTCGCGCACGGGCGTGGCGCTCACGCCGTACCTCTCGGCGATCTCGGCCTGTCGCAGCGAGGATCCGGCGACGACGACACCGGCCGCGATCTCGTCGCGCAGCCGCTCGAGTACGTACGCTGCCTTGCTCATCGGCGGACGCAGGTGTTCGTCCGCCCCGCTCCTGGCTCGCGCGGCTCGAGCTTCGGTCATCTCAGCCCCCGGTCAGTGGTGCGTACGGGACGGACGGTGCGATCGATGCAGAGATCTATAGTATGTAGTCAACACTCCTACTGTAGCGCAGCTCGCTCCGCGGCCCGCCGGTGTCCGTGAAGTCGACACCAGCGGGGTCATCCGGTCTCGCAACCCCCTTCTCGTCGAGTTCACGGACGCCGTGGCACCCGCGCCGGGGTCACAGGAGCCGTTGACACTTCCGTCACCGCGCGAGAGGTTGAGCCCCCGGAGCCACGGCTCCGTGCCACCGCGACCACCGCTGACGAGGAGATGAGACGGTGCTGGCTGCCGAGGACGTCCTTCCGACGGTGATCGGTCGTCGGGCCGCGGACCGGGACGTCCGCCGCTGGGCGGCCGCGTTCCGCGGCGCGGGCATCGAGGCCGGCGCGACCTCGCTGGAGTTGCTGCCGGTGGGGATCACCGAGTCGACCTGGGACCGTCGAGCGGCGCGCCCTTGATCAGCTCGGGCGGACCACGACCAGCGGGGCGCCTGCGGTGACCGCATCGCCTGCGCTGACGCCGACGCTGTCGACGGTGCCCGCACACGGTGCCCGCAGCGGGTTCTCCATCTTCATCGCCTCCACGGTGACCAGCACCGAGCCGGCCGCCACGGCCGCACCGGGCTCGACCTCGATGGCGACGACCGTTCCCGGCACGGGACTGGTCACGACACCCGCTCCGGCCGCGTGCCCGACGTTGCCGGCGCGCGTCGTCGCGGTCGGTCGGGCGCCACGGCGCGCCCCCGGGCTGCCGTTCGGCGGCGCCGCGGGCCGGGGAACCACGTAGCGGCGGCCGCCGATCCACCCCTCACCGCCGCCGATCTGACCATCCACTGTGGTGGGTGCCTCGACGGCCGGCACGAGCTCGTGGAGCGCGTCCTCGAGCCAGCGGGTGCTGACGCCGCCGGCGATGACGTCAGGGTGGGCGAGCACGGCGCGCAGCAGCGAAGCGGTGGTGTCCACGCCCCGGATCGTCAGGGCACCGACGGCGTCGGCGAGCCGCCGCAGCGCGACGTCGCGGGTCGGCGCCCACGCGATCAGCTTGCCGATCAGGCTGTCGTACTGCGGCGGGACGTCGTCGCCTGCCTCGTAGCCGCCGTCGAACCGCAGCCCGACCCGCCACGGCACGGCCAGCTCGTCGATCGGCCCCGGGTTGGGGAGCAGCGACCGGGGATCCTCGGCGGACAGCCGGCACTGCACGGCGTGGCCGCGCGGCTCGGGCCCGGACTCCGACCATGACAACGGAGCGCCCCCGGCCACGAGGAGCTGCTCGCGGACCAGGTCGATCCCGAGGACCTGCTCGGTGACCGGGTGCTCGACCTGGATGCGCGGATTGACCTCGAGGAAGCAGAACTCCCCGCCGGACACGAGGAACTCGACCGTTCCCGCCCCGACGTAGCCCGCCGCGCGGGCGAGCCGCAGCGCGGTATCGCCCATCTCCCGCCGCAGCGCCGGGCGCAGCCCCGGCGCCGGTGCCTCCTCGACCACCTTCCGGTGGCGGCGCTGCACCGAGCAGTCCCGATCACCCAGCCACACGGCCGAGCCGTGCCGGTCGGCGAAGAGCTGCACCTCGATGTGGCGGGGCGCGTCCAGGTACCGCTCGAGGTAGACGGCGGGGTCACCGAAGACCGACGCGGCCTCGTCGCGCGCGGCGTCGAGCGCCGCTGCCGCCGTCGACGGGTCATCGACCACCCGCAGGCCGCGCCCACCCCCGCCGTGCACGGCCTTGACCGCCACCGGCCAGCCGTGGCGCGCGCCGAAGTGCAGCAGCTCGCCGACCGATCCGGTCGGGCTCTCGGTGCCGGGGACCATCGCGACGTCGGCGCGGGCGGCCAGCGCCCGTGCCCGGACCTTGTCGCCGAGTTCGGCGAGGGTCTCGGCAGCAGGCCCGACGAACACGACCCCGGCCTGCTCGCAGCGGCGCGCGAAGTCCGCATTCTCGGCGAGGAACCCGTAGCCGGGATGCACCGCAACGGTGGCGATCCCGAGCTCCTGGCAGCTGCGCAGGATCCGCACGGCGATCTCGCCGCGGTTGGCGACCAGGACCTTCGACAGCACCAGGCGGCTCCTAGATCGGCGAGATGGCGTGGCGCTTGCCCGCGACCCGAACCTCCCGGCGGGCCGGCACCCGTGCGAGTGCCTCGAGCAGCAGCGCGCGGGTCCGTGAGGGTGTGACCACGCCGTCGACCCCGAAGCCGTCCGCGGCGAGGTAGGGGTCGATGTTCGCGCGAAACCCGCTGATGAGCTCCTCGCGCCGCATCGCCGGATCCGGTGCCGCGTCGACGTCACGGCGGTAGGCGATGTCGACGGCGCCCTCGACGGGCATCGCGCAGATCTCGGCGGTCGGCCACGCGAGCGCGAGGTCGGCGGCGAAGCTGCGCCCCCCGGCCATCGCGATGTAGCCGGCGCCGTACCCCTTGCGCAGCACCACGCTGAAGCGCGGCACGCTGGCCTGGCCGAGCTCGAAGAGCAGCCGCCCGCTGCGTCGTGCCAGCTGGGTGGACTCGGCGGCGGTCCCGACCAGGAAGCCCGGAATGTCGATCAGGAACAGCAGGGCCACCCCGAAGGCGTCGCACATCGACACGAAGTGGGCGCTCTTCTCGCAGCCCGCGCTGTCGAGCGCGCCGCCGAGGTGCAGCGGCTGGTTGGCCACGACGCCGACCGGACGACCGCCGATGCGGGTCAGTGCGGTGATGACGTTGGGCGCGTGGGCCGCGCACAGCTCGAAGGCCGTGTCGCGGTCGGCCAGCGCCTCGATGACGTCGCCGACGTCGTAGGCCTGTCGGGTGCCTGCCGGCACGAGGCCGTCGATGTTCGCCGCGCCGGGCGGCTCCTCGACCGGGGTGTCGATGGTGAATGGTGGCGCGTCGGTGTGCGAGGGCAGGTAGCCCAGGAACACCCGCACGGCGTCCAGGGCCTCCTGCTCGGTGTCCGTGGCGAGGTCGGCGATCCCGTGCCCGGTCTGCACGTCGGCGCCGCCGAGCTCGTCCTTGGACAGCTGCTCGCCGGTGGCGGCGGCCACGAGGGTGGGCCCCGCGATGCCCATGGTCGAGGTGCCGCGCACCATCACCACGAGGTCGCACAGTGCGGCGAAGTTGGACGGTCCGGCGAAGCCCGGTCCCATCATCACCGACACCGTGGGGACCAGCCCGGACAGGTCGACCATCCGCTGGAAGAACCTGAAGCCGTGGGCGAAGTGGCGGCTGTCGAGTCCTTCCTGGATGCGGTGGCCGCCGCCGTCGAGCAACATGATCAACGGGGTGCGGTCGTGGGTCGCGCGCTCCGCGCAGTGCGCCACCTTCAGCCCGCCGGCCGCGCCGTTGCTGCCGCCGAGGACGGTGAAGTCGAACGACGCGACGACCACCGGGCGCCCGTCGACCCGTGCCGTGCCGGTGATGACGCCGTCGGCGGGGGCGCTGGCCTGCTCGCTGCCCTGTTGCGCTGGCCCCGGCCCGACCAGCGCGCCGAACTCGTGGAAGGTCTCCGCGTCGGCCAGCAGGCCGATCCGCTCCCGGGCGGTGAGCTTGCCCAGGTCGTGCTGGCGACCCACCGCCTCGGGCCTTCCCTCGTCCGACACCTGGACGTGGCGGGCCCGCACGGTCTCGGCCCGCTGCGCTGAGTCCTGCGGTGACATGAACGTCACCATACCGTCGCGAGTGGGCCTCAGCGCTCGAGGCCGACCAGGCGGCAGTACATCGCGACGGTGTCCGAGGCCAGCCGGTCCAGCTCCGCGGGGTCGTCGGCCGCGTCCATCGAGAACCGGAGCATGATCGCGTTCACGGCGTGGGCCACCGCGTGCGGTGACGCTGCGGGGTCGGCCTGGCGCCGCTGCTGCAACAGGGCGATGAAACGCGCGTTGACGTCGATCGAGTCGCCGTGGATCTCCTCGGCGAGGCCGCGCATGTCGTCGTCGGCCAGCGCCTGGTGTGCCAGCACGGTCAGGAACCGGGATTTCGCCGCATAGACCTGCAGGCCGGCCCGGATCGAGGACTCGATGATCTCGTGCGGCTCGCGGCTGGCGGCGGCGGTCCGCTGCACCTCGGCGATCTCGTCACGGACCCGGCGCGCCAGCGCCCGGAAGACGTCGGCTCGGGAGGCGAAGTAGACGTAGGTCGTCGCCCGTGACACCGACGCCTCGTCGGCGATGTGCGCCATGGTCGTGCGGGCGTAACCGTGGAGCGTGAAGAGCGTCTCCGCGGCGTCGAGGATCGCCGTCCTGGTGGGACTGTCGGTGCGGTCCTTGGCGGCCCGCTTGCCCCACGGCCGCACCAAGCCGCTGCTCACGTCGCCCGATCGCCGACGTGGCGGCTCGGGTCGCGGACCGCGGCCGTCGATGCTGTCATCGTCCCCAGCCTGTCACGCGCGGGGCGACCACGAGTTCGAGGAGGAGCACATGGCGGGACCGAACGGAGGGCGCATGGCGGGCAAGGTCGCCTTCATCACGGGCGGGGCCAGGGGCCAGGGGCGGTCGCACGCGGTGACGTTCGCCAGGGAGGGCGCCGACATCATCACCGTCGACCTGGCCGCCGACATCGACAGCGTCACGGGCTTCTACCACCTCGCCACCGAGGAGGACCTCGCCGAGACCGTTCGTCAGGTCGAGGCGCTGGACCGGCGCATCGTGGCAACCAGAGCGGACGTGCGCGACGCCGGGGCGCTGTCCGCGGCGGTTGACCAGGGCGTCTCGCAGCTGGGACGGCTCGACGCCGTGGTCGCCAACGCGGGGATCTTCACGTTCGGCCACGAGACGCACCAGATCCCGGAGCAGTCGTGGCGCGACCTCATGGACATCAACGTCACCGGGGTCTGGCACACCTGCTCGGCGGCGACCCCGCACCTCCTCGACGGCGGCCGGGGTGGGTCGATCACGCTCATCAGCTCGCTGGCGGGGTTCAAGGGTCTGGCCAACGTGGCCGCCTACACCACGACCAAGCACGGCATCGTGGGCCTGATGAAGGTGCTGGCCAACGAACTCGGCCCGCACGGCATCCGGGTCAACACCATTCACCCGAACGCCATCGACACCCCCATGATCAAGAATTCCTCCACCTACCGGCTGTTCCGCCCCGACCTCGACGACCCCACGGCCGACGACGCGGCGCCGTCGTTCGCGACGCTGAACCCGATGGGGGTGCCGTTCATCGACCCGGTCCACGTCTCGAACGCGGTGCTGTTCCTCGCCTCCGACGAGGCGCAGTACGTGTCGGGCGCGATGCTGCCGGTGGACGCCGCCGCCGCCGTGAAGTGAGGCCCGGTCGGAATCGGGCCAGGATCAGGCCGCGTAGCCGCCGTCGACGTGCAGGGTCTGGCCGGTGATCCACTTCGCGCGGTCGGAGATGAGGAAGCGCACCGCCTCGGCGACGTCGGACACGTCGCCGAACCGGCGCAGCGCGAGGTTTCGCCGCGCCGCGGCGAGCAGCTCGTCGGTGTAGTCGCCCCGGGCGATGAGGTCGCGCCACATGCCCTCGCCTTCCAGGATCCCGGCGCCGACGCAGTTCGCCCGCACGCCGTTGCGGCCCTCCTCGGACGCGATGCCCCGCATGACGGTCTGCACGGCGGCCTTGGGCGCGGCGGACAGCAGGTCCTTCTTCGCGTACTGCTCGACGGCGGGGGTGACGACGGCGACGGCCGCGCCGCGGGTGGCCCGCAGCGGCTCGATGCTCGGCTGCAGCAGGTTGTAGGCGGCCACGGCGTCGCCGAGCAGCTGGTCGCGGAACCACTCCGGGGGCAGCTGCGAGATGTAGCGCATCGTGATCGACGGCCCGGCGGCGTAGACCACCCCGGACAGCGGCTCCGGGGCGAGGTCACCGACGACGCTCGCGGTGGCCTCCTGGTCGGTGAGGTCGACCTGGCCGACTCGAACCTGCCGCCTGCGCGCCGTGACCTCGCCGGCCACCCGCTGCGCCGCCTCGGCGTTGCTGCGGTAGGTCAGGGCGACATCCCAGCCGTCGTCGGCCAGCGCGCGGCACACGGCGGCGCCGATGCCGCCGGAGCCGCCGGCCACCAGCACCCAGCTCATCCCGCGGCGTCCCCGGCGCGCTCGTGCAGCCACCCGTCGCCTGCGGCCGCGCTGGACTCCTCGAACCGGCCCGGATCCTCGGTGAGCACGTCGTGCCGCTGCCGCCGGGGAACGAGCGCGCGGCACATCTGTTCGAAGCTCGCCAGGTTGTGCCCGGCGAGGAAGACGTCGACGTGCGGCAGCGCCGCGGCCATCCCGCGCGCCAGCGGTCGGTACCGCGGGTCACCCTTGAGCGGGTTCAGCCAGACCAGCCGGTGCGCTCGGCGATGGAGCGCGCACATCGCGTCGCCGAGCACCTCGGGCGCGTCGCGGTCCAGCCCGTCCGAGCAGACGACGACCTGCGCGCCGCGCACAGCGGTGTGCCCGCCGAACCGGTCGACGAGCTCGCGTACCGAGGTACCGAGCAGTGTGCCCCCGTCCCAGTCGTCGACGGCGCCGGCGATCCGTCGCAGCGCCGCGTCGGCCGAGGTGCGGCGCAGCGCCTCGGTGATCCGGGTGAGGTGCACGCCGCAGGTGAAGACCTCGACGCGGTGGCCGTCGTGCAACATCGCGTGCCCGAAGTGCAGCAGCGCGCGCGCGTACGGCCCCATCGAGCCGGATACATCGATCACCAGGGTCAGCGGGCGCTCCCGGGCGGGGGTGCGCCGCCGCGGCAGCCGCATCGGCTCGCCGTCGGTAGGCAGCGACGCCCGCAGCAGGCCGCGCACGTCGAGGAACGGGCCGGTCGCGGCGGGGGTTCGCCGCCGGCCCCGCCGCCGTGGCAGCTCCGGACGCAGCCGGCGGATCAGCGCGGCGGCCTTGCGTCGCTCGTCGGCGTCCATCGCGGCAAACGACTTGGTCTTGAGCAGCTGGATCTCGCTGGGCACCAGCCGCGCCCGGTCGGCCTGCTCGTCGTCCGGCCCGGCCGGCTGCGCGCTCGGGGTGCCGGCGGTCTCGGCGTCGCGGGGAACGGTCGACACGGGCACGGCGCGGGGCGGCGTCGGCGCACCGTCGTCGGCCGCAGCGGGCGAGAAGAACTCGGTGAACGCGGCGTCGTAGATCGGGTACTGCTCGCGCTGGTTGGTCAGCACGACGCGGCCGGCCCAGTACACGTCGTAGAGCCGGACGCGGTCGAGCAGGTGCAGTGCCGAGTAGAACGCCATCGTCTGCTCGGCACCGAGTGCGAGCCCGCGGCGGCGCAGCAGCGCGGCGAACTCGACGCAGGTCCGCCCGGTGACCTCGACGGGTTCGCTCACGGGGTCGATGGGACCACGTCGTCGATCCGCTCGGCCACCAGCTGCTGGTCGTCGATATCCTTGACCAGTGCGCTCAACGTGGCGCCTGCGACCTCCGGGGACAGCGTCGCGATGCCCACCAGGTGCAGCGCCCCGGCCCAGTCGATCGACTCGCCGACGCCGGGCGGGTTGCCCAGCCCGAGGCCGCGGATGCGCTGCACCGCCGCCGCGACCTGCCGAGCCAGCTCCTCCGGCACGTGCGGGGCGCGCACCCGCAGGATCTGGAACTCGCGCTCTGCGTCGGGATGAACCACCCAGTGGTACAGGCAGCGGCGGCGCAGCGCGCTGTGCAGATCCCGGGTGCGGTTCGAGGTGAGCACCACCAGCGGCGGCGCGGGCGCCGCCACCCGACCGATCTCGGGTATCGTGACCGCGAAGTCCGACAGCAGCTCGAGCAGGAAGGCCTCGAACTCGTCGTCGGCGCGGTCGAGCTCGTCGATGAGCAGCACCGCGCGGTCGCCCGCCTCCAGCGCCTGCAGCAGCGGGCGGGAGAGCAGGTACTCGCGGGTGAAGACCTCAGCCGCCTCCCGCTCGTCCGACCCGCGCACCGCGAGCAACTGGCGGCCGTAGTGCCAGTCGTAGAGCGCCTGGCTGGTGTCGATCCCCTCGTAGCACTGCAGCCGGATCAGGTCCCTGCCCAGCAGCGCGGCCAGCGCCTTCGCGATCTCGGTCTTGCCGGCACCGTTCGCGCCCTCCAGCAGCAGCGGCCGGCCCAGTCCCAGGGCGAGGAAGGTCGCCATCGCCAACGGGTCGTCGGCCAGGTAGCTGACCCCGCCGAGCCGCTGCTTCAGCTCGGCGGGCGAGGTGAAGGGGTGCTGCATCTCGATCCTCATCGCGTGACCCGGCCCGGCCTCGGGACCAGGGTTCCGGAGCCGGGCCGGCTGGGGTGTCAGGACCGCGCCATGGCGCCCTGCACGGCCTCGACGATGTCCGCCGGCTTCACCGGCAGCTCGCGGACGCGCATGCCGTACTCCCGCAGGGCGTCGTCGATGGCCGCCGACACCACCGACGGCGTGACCAGGCGGCCGCCCTCACCGCCGCCCTTGATGCCGTACTCGGTGTACGGCGACGGGGTCTCGACGTGCCCGATCCGGAACGGCGGCACCTCGTTGGCCGTCGGAACGAGGTAGTCCATGAACGTCGACGACGTGAACTGCCCGTCGGCGTCGTAGGCCAGTTCCTCGTACAGCGTCGACCCGAGGCCCTGCGCGGCACCGCCGGTGACATGGCCGTCCAGGCTCTTCGGATTGACCACGGTGCCGGCATCGTGCACCGCGACGTAGTCGTGGAAGGCCGTCTGCCCGGTGTCCGGGTCGACCTCGAGGACCGCGATATGGCACGCGTGGCCCACGATCGGGTAGAAGACACCGAGGTCCGTGCGATCCGGCGAGGGCAGCGTCGTGTACGGGTGGTCGTAGGTGTAGCTTTCCTCGAGGCCGCTCTCCATGCTCGGGGGCAGGTTGAGCGCGAAGAAGTAGGCCGATGCCGCCAGCTCCGGCAGGCCGAGCGACTTCTCCGGCGCCCCCTTGACCTGGACCCGGGCGTCGACCAGCTCCAGATCCTCGGCGGCCACCTCGAGGGTGTGCGCGGCGATGTCGATGAGCTTCTTCTTCAGCTTGCGGCCCGCGCCGCGGACCGCGCCGGCCACCATGACCGTGTACCGGCTGCCGCCTGGGCCGGTGCCCGGCAGGGCGTGAGCGGTATCGGCGTAGCTGACGTTGACCGACTCCGGCTCGACGCCGAACTCCTCGGCCACGACCGTCGTGCTGACCGTCTCGGGGCTGTTGCCCCACATCGACTGGCAGTGCAGCTGCAGCTGGAACTGCCCGGTCGGGTCGATCGTGATCGTCGCGCTCTCCGGGCTCGACGTGATCGGGAAGGCCGGCTCGTCGAACCAGAACCAGAACTCCGTCGAGCTGAAGACCGACCGCTCCTGGGTGGTGGCCAGGCCGATGCCGATGTAGCGGCCCTCCTGCTCGCGCAGTCGCTGCTGCTCGGTCCGCCAGTACTCCAGGTCGATCATCCCGAGCGCCTTGTCCAGCACCGCCGGGTAGTTCCCGCTGTCGTAGATGTTGCCGCCGGGGATCTTGTACGGGAACTGGTCCTGCTGGATGAAGTTGCGCCGCCGGATCTCCTCGGGCTCGAGCCCGAGCTCGGCCGCGGCCTTGTCCACCATCCGTTCCAGCACCCAGTTGTGGACCTCGGAGCCGAAGCCACGGTAGGCGCCCTGCTGGCACTTGTTGGTCAGCGCCGCGCGTAGCCGGTACTTCAGGTCGCGGAACGTGTACGGCCCGACGGCTTGCGAGAACGCGTTGCCGTGCGTTCCGACGCCGAACTGCAGGTAGGCGCCGTAGTCGTCGACCACGTCGATGTCGAGGCCGGTGATCATGCCGTCCGCCGTCACGCCCATCTTGGCCTCGTAGTAGCGGTCCGACCCGTGGTGGTCGGAGTTCATCAGGTGATCGAGGCGGTCCTCGACGTAGGACACCGGGCGGCCCGTGCGCAGCGCGAGGAAGCCCGCCAGCGTCGGCACCTTGTGCGCGGTGAACTTGCTGCCGAAGCTGCCGCCGGCGGGGACCGGCTGCATGGTCAGCTTGTTCGACGGGATCTTCAGCGCGTTGGCGACCAGGAACTGCAGGTAGCTGAAGTTCAGCGAGTTGCAGTGGATCTCCAGGACGCCGTTGAGGCCCGGCCGCGCTGTCGCGCCGCTGGTCTCCATGGGCATGCCCGCGGAGCGGCCCCAGTGCAGCGTGTCCTCCACGACGAGGTCGGCGTCGGACAGCGCCCGGGAGATGTCGCCGAACTCGAAGGTGCGCTCGTAGCCGAGGTTGCTGCCGTGGTCGTCGTGCAGCAGGGCCGACTCCGGCTCCAGCGCCTTCCTCGGGTCGGTGACCACGGGCAGGTCCTCGAACTCGGCGACGAGCGCCTCGACGCCGTCCTCGGCGGTGTAGCGGCTCTCGGCGACGACGGCCGCGACCGCCTCGCCCACGTAGCGCACCTTGTCCACCGCGATCGGGTACTGCGCGATCGTCGGCGGCCCGAAGTTCATGCAGGGGTTCATGTGCGCCTTGACGTCCTCGCCGGTCAGGACGGCGACGACGCCCGGGATCTGCAGCGCTTCCGAGGTGTCGATCGAGACGATCCTCGCGTGCGGCGCGGGGCTGCGCAGGATCGCGGCGTGCAGCAGACCCTGCATCTTCAGGTCGGCGATGAAGCCGCCGCGCCCGACCAGCAGGCGCGGGTCCTCGACGCGCTTGCGGTCGGCGCCGATGTACTTGTACCGGGGCTTCTCGATATCGGGAGCGGCCATGGCTCTACGACCCCTTCGTCTCGTCGCGGGCGGCTCCGGGCCCGCCGCGAAGCTTCCGGCCGGCGTTCTGGACCGCGTTGATGATGTTCTGGTAGCCGGTACAGCGGCACAGGATCCCGGAGATCTCCTGGCGCACCTCCTCGTCGGTCCACTCCTTGCCGTCCGCCAGGATTTCCCTGGCGCGCAGCGCCATGGCCGGGGTGCAGAAGCCGCACTGCAGGCCTTGCTCCTCGGCGAACGCCTGCTGGATCGGGTGCAGCCTGTCCTGGTCCGGGGACAGGCTCTCGACCGTCTCCACCTCCTGACCCCCGGCCTGCACGGCCAGCATCAGGCAGGACCGCACGGATCCGCCGTCGAGCAGCACGGTGCAGCAGCCGCAGACGCCGTGCTCGCAGCCGAGGTGCACGCTGACCAGGTCGAGGTCGTCGCGCAGGAAGTCGGCGAGCGTGGTGCGGGTGGCGACCTCGCGGGTGACGCCGCGGCCGTTGACCCGCAGGGTCACGGTCCGCGTATCGCTGCCGTACCGGGTATCGAGATCTGTGCTGTGCTCGGAGGTCGTCACGACCCGTCACTCCTCTCCTGGGCGGTGGCGACGGCGGCGCCGAGCGCCCGCTTCACCACGGTCACGGCCAGGTGCTTGCGATAAGCGCTGGTGGCGTGCATGTCGTCGGCCGAGGTGACCTGGCCGGCGATCTCCTTCGCCGCGGCGGCGATGGTCGCAGCGGTCGCAGGCTGCCCGGTGAGTGCCTGCTCGACGGCCGTCGCCCGGACCGGGGTCGCGGCGATGCCGGCGACACCGACGGACAGGGACGCGAAGCGGCCGTCAGCGGCCAGCTCGACCACGGCGGCGGCGGCGGCGAGGGCGAAGTCGCCCTCACGGCGTGCGACCTCGACGAACGCGGTCCCCGCGGTGCGCGTCGTCACCGGCAGGCGGACCGCGATCACGAGCTCGTCAGGATCGAGGGCACTGGTCATCAAGCCTTGGAAGAAGTCACCGGCGGCGATGGTGCGGGTGCCGGCGGGCCCCTGCACGACCATGGTGGCGTCCAGGGTGACGGCGGCGCACGGCAGCTCGGCGGCCGAGTCGGCGTGGGCGAGGCTGCCGCCGACCGTGCCGCGGTGGCGGTTCTCGACGTGGCCGATGTACGGGGCGACCTGGCCGAGCAGCGGGACGAGGTCAGCGACGAGCGGCTCGGTCTCCAGCACCGACTGCCGGACGCCGGCCCCGATCTGGAGGACCTCGCCGTCACGCGTGATGCGCTGCAGGTCGGTGACCCGGTTGATGTCGATGACCACGTCGGGGTTGGCCAGCCGCATGTTGAGCAATGGCATCAGGCTCTGCCCGCCGGCCAGCACGACCGAGTCGTGGCCGTACCGGGCCTTGAGGGCGACCGCGTCCTCGACCGTGTCGGGATCGCAGTACATGAACTTGGGCGGCTTCATTGCCTGTCGTCCTTGCCTGTCCGGCGAGCAGGTCCACGAAGGACTGGCGCTCGGTGGCGTGTGGTGGGGTGTGGTTGGCGGTTGCGGCGCACCGCGTCCGGATGACGGCTCGCGCTTGCCGGGCGTCGGGCACCACCGATGCCGCTCGCCGCGGCCGAGCCTACTCCGCTGCGATAGCCCCCATGCTGTGACTACTCACAGGCGTGGCGCGCGAGGTTGGGCGTCATGTCATGACTGCTCGCCCGTGAGCGCGGCGCGCAGCAGGAACTTCTGCACCTTGCCCGACGGGGTGTGCGGCAGCTCGTCACGGAAGTACCACCGCACGGGCACCTTGAAGTGGGCCAGGTGCTCCCGGCAGTGCGCGATCAGCGAGTCCTCCAGTTCCGGCGAGGCGGGCTGGCGGGTCGTGACGAACGCCGCGACGATCTCGCCCCACGTCTCGTCCGGCAATCCGACGACGGCGGATTCGGCCACTGCGGGGTGCGCCGCGAGGCAGACCTCGATCTCGGCGGGCGCGATGTTCTCCCCGCCCCGGATGATGAGCTCCTTGAGCCGCCCGGTCAGCGTGATCAACCCCCGGGAGTCCATCGAGCCCAGGTCGCCGGTGTGCAGCCAGCCGTCGGCGTCGACGGTGGCGGCGGTCGCCTCGGGATCGCCGTAGTACTCGATCATCTGCGAGTGGCCCCGCGCGCACACCTCGCCGGGTACGCCCAGTGGCGCCACCTTCCCGGTCGCCGGATCGACGATCTTGGCGGCGGTCTGCGGGATCGGCCGCCCGACCGCGGTCACGAGGTCCTCGGCCGTGTCGCTTCGGCGGGTGAGGGTCAGCACCGGGGACAGCTCCGTCTGCCCGTACAGGTTGTGCACCCACGCTCCGAACATCTGCTGCACCTGCTCGATCATGGTGCGCGGCACCGTCGAGGCGCCGACCAGCACCGTGTCGAGGTGCGGCGCCGGGGCGTCGGCGTGCTGGGCGGCCGACAGCACCGCTCCGAGCACCGTCGGGACGCTCATCAGCACGCCGGCGCCCTCGTCGCCGATCGCGCGCAGCACCGCGCCCGGCTCGAACTTCTCGATGAGGACCATGGTGCCGGCACACCACAGCGGGCCCAGCGTGGAGATCACGCAGCCGGCGGTGTGGAACGTGGGCAGCGGCGCGACGGCGACCGCGCCGTCGGGCACCTGCGCGGTCAGCAGCGTCAGCCGCGCGTTGTTGACCAGCGACCGGTGCGCCAGCAACACGCCCTTCGGGTCGCCGGTGGTGCCCGAGGTGAACTGCATCATCGCCGGGGCGTCCGGTGCACTGCGTTCGACGAGGTCGGCCGGCTCGTCGAACAGCCGTTCGGTGTCCGAGAGGCTCACCAGATCCCGCAGCTCGGACAGCTCGCCGCCGACCTCACGCGCCACCGACGCCATGTCGTAGTCACGGCTGACGTCGGCGTGCAGCAGCACGCCGGCCCGGGACAGCCGCAGCGCGTAGCTCAGCTCGCCGCGGCGCAGCGCGGGGTTGAGCGTGACCAGCGTGACGCCGGCCAGCGCGGCGCCGTACTGCACGAGCGGCCATTCGACGACGTTCGGCGCCCAGATGGCGACGTGGTCGCCGGGCCGCGCGAGTCGCAGCAGCCCGCCCGCCACCCGGCGCGCGTCGTGCAACAACTCCGCGTAGGTCCAGCGCTGCTGCTCCCCGCTGCCGTGCCGGGTACCCACCAGAGCCATCACGTCCGGGTGCTGCTCGGCGCGCTCGGTGAGCAGACCGCCGACCGTCTGCTCGATCAGCGGGATCCGCTCGTCGGACGGCCAGACGGACGCCTCCAGGACCTGATCGACGCTCGTTGTCTGCGGCGCGGTCATCGGGCCTCCACGGATCGGCAGGGGTGTCGGTGCAGCCGTGCGGGCCGGCCGTGACGCAGACCATAGAAGCGCGATTAAATTTGGGAAAGAGGAAGAACGCTGCGCTGACCTGTCGTCACGGTCCGGTCACCCTCGTTTCCCCGGTACCCGACACGCAGAATCTAACCTAGGCTCGGAAACGACAGCCTGGCGAAGGTACTGGAGGCAACGGATGGTCGGTCTGCTCGCTTACGGGGCTTATGTGCCCTACCACCGCTTGCAGCGGGCGGCGATCGGTGGGGTGCTGGGCTCGGGCGGTGGCAGCGGTACCCGGTCGGTGGCCTCCTATGACGAGGACTCCACGTCGATGGGCGTGGAGGCGGCGCGGGTGGCGGTGAGTTCGCTACCGGACCGCTCCACGGTGCGCTCGCTGCACTTCGCCACGGCGACGCCCGCCTATCTCGACAAGACGAATGCGACCGCGGTGCACGCGGCGCTGGACCTCGACCGCAGCGCGCTGGCCGTCGACGCGGTGGGTTCGGTGCGCTCCGGAGTCGGCGCGCTGCTGGCAGCCGCGGGGTCGCGGGAGCCGGCGCTGGCGGTGCTGTCGGACGTGCGGACGGGGCTGCCGGGCGGTGCCGACGAGAGTGCGGGCGGTGACGGCGCGGCGGCATTCGTGTTGGGCGACGGCATCGACGGCGCCCCGGTTGTGGTCGAGTTGTTGGGCTCGGCGTCGGCGTCGGTGGAGGCGCTGGAGCGCTGGCGGATCCCCGGTGCGGTGGCCTCGAGGGTGTGGGAGGAGCGCTTCGGTGAGGAGGTGTACGTCCCGCTCGCGGCCGAGGTGTTCGGCGATGCGTGCAAGCAGGCCGGTGTCACCGCCGATGAGATCGACGACCTGGTGGTCGCGGGGCTGCACTCCCGCGCGGTCGGCCGGATCGCGCGGTCCCTGGGTACCCGTCCCGATGCTGCGGTCGACGACCTGACGGGCTCGATCGGCAACGCGGGCACGGCGCAGCCGGGGATCGTGCTGGCCGACGCGCTCGACCGCGCCGACGCCGGGCAGACGGTCGCGCTGGTCGTGGTCGGTGACGGGGTGAGCGTGCTGCTGTGGCGCACCACCGAGGCACTCGCGCACCGCCGGCCGCAGCGCTCGGTGGCCGCGCAGGTGGCCGGGGGCAACGACGGGCTGCCGTACGCGACGTTCCTGTCGTGGCGGGGCATGCTGGATCGGGAGCCGCCGCGGCGACCGGATCCGGAGCACCCGTACGCCCCGCCGTCGTTGCGCCGGGTGGCGTGGAAGTTCGGGTTCGTGGCGTCGCGGTGTGTGGCGTGCGGGATGCGGCACCTGCCGCCGTCGCGGGTGTGCGGGCGATGCCACGCCGCCGACGCGATGGTCCCGGAGCCGATGGCCGACCTGCCGGCGCGGATCGCGACGTACACAGTGGACCGGCTGGCATCGACGCCGAGCCCGCCGCTGCTGATGGTGGTCTGCGACTACGACGGGGGTGGCCGGTTCCGCTGCGAGCTGACCGACGCGGCCCCGGAGGAGGCGACGATCGGCGGACGGGTGGAGATGACGTTCCGCAAGACCGTCACCGCCGGGGGCATCCACAACTACTTCTGGAAGGCGCGGCCGATCCGATCGGCCGACGGCGGTGTGATTACCGAAGAACCGCTTGCGGGTTCGAGCATCAGTACCGAAGAACCGCTTGCGGGTTCGAGCATCAGTACCGAAGAACCGCTTGCGGGTTCGAGCATCAGTACCGAGGAGGCGTGATGGGTTCTCGTGGCATCCGGGACCGGGTCGCGATCGTAGGAATGGGGTGTACCCCGTTCGGGGAGCATTGGGCCCTGTCCCCGGAGGACATGCTCGTCGACGCCGTCACCCAGGCTGTCGGCTCGGCCGGGATGAGCGCCGCCGACGTCGATGCGTTCTGGCTGGGCACGCTCGGGACGGGCAACTCCGGGCTGGTGCTGTCTCGCCCGCTGAAGCTGGACTACAAGCCGGTGACGCGGGTGGAGAACATGTGCGCCTCGGGGTCGGAGGCGTTGCGCAACGCGTGCTATGCCGTGGCGTCGGGGGCATACGAGGTCGCGATGGCGGTCGGTGTGGAGAAGCTCAAGGACTCGGGGTTCTCCGGGTTGACGACGTCGCCGCCGCCCGGTGCGGGTGACGACGGGCGGGGCGAGGCGACCGCCCCGGCGAACTTCAGCCTGCTGGCGCCGGCGTATGCGGACAAGTACGGCGTCGATCTGGACACGATGAAGGACGTGCTGTCGCGGATCGCGTGGAAGAACCACGCCAACGGTGCGCGCAACCCGCGGGCGCAGTTCCGCAAGGAGGTCCCGATCGAGAAGATCAAGGGCGCCCCCTCGGTCGCCGGGATGCTCGGGGTGTTCGACTGCTCGGGGGTCTCGGACGGCTCGGCCGCGGCGATCGTGGTGCCCGCCGAGGACGCCCACCGCTACACCGACCGGCCGATCTATGTGAAGGGGCTGTCGTTCGTGGCAGGCCCGGCCGAGGGGCTGTCGAGTACGGACTACGACTTCACCACCTTCCCCGAGGTGGCCGCCTCGGCGGCGGATGCCTACGCCCAGGCGGGCGTCACCGACCCGCGCGAGCAGCTGGCGATGGCCGAGGTGCACGACTGCTTCACCCCCACCGAGCTGGTGTTGATGGAGGACCTCGCGTTCTCGCAGCGCGGTACCGCGTGGAAGGACGTGCAGTCCGGGGTCTTCGACCTCGATGGCGAGCTGCCCGTCAACCCCGACGGCGGGCTGAAGGCCTTCGGCCACCCCATCGGCGCGTCCGGGCTGCGGATGATGTTCGAGGCGTGGCTGCAGCTGCGCGGCGAGGCCCCCGAGGACCGCACCATCGCCTCGATCGCCCAGGGCAAGAAACTGGCACTGACCCACAACCTCGGCGGTGGCCCGGGCGACTGCGTCTCCTTCGTCTCCGTCGTCGGCTCGGAACCCAGCGCCTGACCCGACACGGTGGTAGCCGCGGCCGCCTGAACCCCGTTCCGGTTCCGAATCGGGGTCGCAGCCGGGTCGGAACCCCGTTCCGGTTCCGAATCGGGGTCGCCACTGGAGTCGTGCGGCTGTACGCGGCACCCGGGCAGCAAGTAATCTACTCCGGATTAAGCAAGCTGTGCCGGGTGCGTAGGAGGCGACGATGAGCGAGAGCATCGACCGGCGGCGGGACGCGCTGCAGGCGCGCCATCCGCAGTGGGAGCCGACTACCCTCGACGGGCTGCTCGACCGGTGCGCCCGCGAGTTCGCCGACCGGCCGTTGGTGATCACCGACGAGCGGACGGTGAGCTACTCCGAGACCGCGGCGTGGTCGCGCCGCCTCGCCGACGGCCTCGCCGCGCTCGGCGTGCGCCCGGGGGACCGGGTGGGCGTGGTGATGGCCAACTACGTGGAGTTCGTCCCGCTGAAGTTCGCGATCGCTCGGGCAGGCGCGGTCGCGATCCCGTTCAACTACCTGTACCGGACAGAGGAGCTCGAGTACGTCCTGCGCCAGTCCGAGTGCTCGGTGCTGGTGACGATGACCGGCTTCGCGAATCTGGACTACCTCGCGATGCTCGACAGCATCGCACCGGGCTGGGAACGCGGCGGCGGGAAGGCGTTGCCCGCGCTGCGCGAGGTGGTGCTGCTGTCGACCGACGGGCGGGGCCGCGAGGGGGTCCGCACGCTGACCGAGCTCGACGAGCTCGGATCGACCCATCCCGCAGCTGCGGACGGCGGGCGGGCCCAGCCGGACGACATCGGCGACATCCTCTACACCTCGGGGACCACGGGGTCGCCCAAGGGCGTCATGGTGGCGCACGACGCCGTGCAGCGCACCGGCTACGCCTCGGCGCTGACGAGGGCATTCGAGGACGGCCGCCGCATCCTGTTCTCGCTGCCGTGCTACCACATGTTCGGCTACGTCGAGGGACTGCTCGGCGCGATGTTCGTCGGCGGTGCGATCATCCCGCAGACGTCGTTCGATCCGGCCGGCTACTTCGCCGGCATCGACCGGCACCGGGCCACCGATATCCTGTGCGTCCCCACCATGACGGTGGCGCTGCTCGAGCACGCCGACCGGGAACGCTACGACCTCTCGTCGGTCAACGCGCTGCTCTCCGGTGCCGCGCCGGCACCGGTGTGGGTGTGGGAGCGGGCACGCAGCGAGCTCGGTATCGACGAGATCGTCACGGGTTACGGCATGACCGAATGCGGCGGTGCGATGACGCTGTCGCTGCCGGAGGATCCGCTCGAGCGCGCATCGTCCACTGTGGGCAGGGTGAAGCTGGCCGGGGTGGCTGGCCTGCACGACCGCGACGGCGACCTCGCCCATTACAAGACCGTCGACCCGATGACGGGCGAGGACCTGCCCGCCGGCGCCGAGGGCGAACTCACGTCGCGGGGGCCCACCCACATGTCCGGGTTCTGGAACAAGCCGGAGGAGACGGCGCTGGCGCTGCAGGACGGGTGGGTGCGCTCGGGCGACCTCGGCCGGGTCCGCGAGGACGGGTACCTGCAGGTGACGGGACGCAGCAAGGAGCTGTACAAGAGCGGCGGCGAGCTCGTGATGCCCAAGGAGATCGAGGAGCTGCTCACCCAGCATCCGGGCGTGAGCCAGGCCTACGCGGTCGGCGTGCCCGACGAGCGGTGGGGTGAGATCGGCTGCGCCTGGATCGTGCCCGAGCCCGGTGCGGCGGTCACCGCCGAGGAGCTGATCACGCTGTGCCGCGACAAGCTCGCGCGTTTCAAGGTTCCTCGGCACGTGCTGTTCACCGACGCGGCCGGGTTGCCGACGACGCCGACCGGCAAGGTGCAGAAGTTCCGCCTGGTCCAGCGGGCCACCGAGGAGCTGGACGCCTGACCTGCCGCCCTGCGGGATTTGCCGCGAGGGGCACCTTCACTGCGATTGCCTACTACGGTGATGCCGCGAGGGGCACCTTCACTGCTTCGCACGCCGTGGAGGTGCCCTTCGCGGCGACCGCTCGTTGCTCGGTCGCGGTGGAGGTGCCCTTCGCGGCGACCGGCCGGTGGCTCAGCCCGGGGGTGCGGACAGGCCCTGGCGGACGAGCGTCTGGGCCGTCGTGATGAGGCTGCGCAACGATCCGCGGCCGGGGTCCCACCACTCCGGCGACCAGTTCATCGCACCCAGCACGAGCATTCTGACCGCGCTCGGGTCGAGTGCGGGATTGATCTCGCCCGCCTTCCGGGCGTCCTCGAACAGCTGGCGCCACAGATCGCCGTAGCTGTGCTGCTCGACGAGCTGCCGCTCCCGCATGTCGGGAGGTAGCTGGCCGCCGTTGCGGATGGTCGCCGACGCGAAGTCCGACAGCTGCAGCCCCACCTCCAGGTGCGCGCCGACCGCCTCGCAGATGCGGTCCATCGGGGTGGCGTCGTCGGGCAGCGCATCGAGCGCGGACCGCACGTACTCGAAGGTGCGGTGCTGCCCCAACGTCATGACCTCTTCGATGAGCTCCTCGCGCGAGGAGAAGTAGTAGTAGAGGGCAGGCGCCTGCACCTCGGCCAGCTCCGCGATGTCCGACAGTCGGGTGCCGGCGTACCCGTTGCGGGCCAGCACCTTCGCCGCGGCATCGAGGATCCGCTCCCGCGTCCGGGCCGACTTCGGGAGGTCGCTGGTGCTGTGCTCGCCCCGCGCACCACGCTGTTTCGCCACGTCACGCATCGTATCGGCAGGCACGCCGCATCGGATCGAGATCGGTCGGCTGTGTCGGGTCAGTTGGACGGTGTCGTCAATAGGAGGGGGGCAGGCCGAGGCTGCGCTGGGCGACGAAGTTGAGCACCATCTCCCGGCTCACCGGTGCGGTGCGCAGCATCCGGGCCAGGAACCACAGGTCGGCCAGCCCGTACTCCAGCGCCAGCCCGTTACCCCCGTGGGTCTGCATCGACTGGTCGAGAGCGCGCAGCGAGGCGTCGGCAGCGGCGAACTTCGCGATGTTGGCGGCCTCGGCGGCGTCCTGGCCGCTGTCGAACAGTGCCGCCGCGCGGGCGGCCATCAGCCGGGCGAGCTGCATGCCGATGTAGGCCTCGGCCAGCGGGTGCGCGACGCCCTGGTGCGCACCGATCGGCACCGACCAGACCGCGCGCTCGGTGGCATACGCCGCGGCCTTGTCGAGGGCGTAGCGCGCGATCCCGTTGCTGATCGCGGCCGCGGTGATCCGTTCGGGATTCAACCCGGAGAACACCTGGCGCAGCCCGTTGCCTGCCTCGCCGATCAGCGCCTCGGGCCCGACGGCGACGTCGTCGAAGTAGACGGTGAACTGGTGTTCCGGCTGCACCAGCGCGGACTCGATGACCTGGTACGACAGGCCCGCCGCTCCGGTGGGGACGATGAACAGCGACAGCGGGTGCCGCCCGTCCGGGCCCGGCTCGGAGTCGCGGGCCACGACGAGGATCGCGTCGGATTCGTCCACACCGGACGTCCAGTACTTCGTGCCCCGCAGCCGCCACCCGTCCCCGTCGCGGTGCGCGGTGGTGGTGATCTGGTGAGTGTTGGAGCCGGCATCGGGCTCGGTGACGGCGAAGGCCATCTTCATCGAACCGTCGGCGATGCCGGGCAGCCAGCGCAGCTTGAGCTCGGGCGAGCCGTGCCGGTCGATGACGGTGCCGCAGATCGCGGGGGAGATGACCATCATCAGCAGCGGGCAGCCGGCCGCCGACGCCTCCTCGATGATCACCGCGAGGTCGGCGAGGGTGCCGCCCCCGCCGCCGTAGTCCTCGGACAGGTGCACGCCGAGGAAGCCGGCGGAGCCGAGGTCGCACCACAGATCGGCCGGCTCCTCATGGCGGCGGGCACGCTCGACGAAGTACCCGTGGCCGTACCGCCCGACCAGCGCCGCGACGCTCGCGCGCAGCTGCCGGTGCTCGTCGGTGTCCGCCACGATCGGTGGCATGGCCATCGGCTCGGTCCCTTCTCGAGCTGTCACTGCCCGCGAAACCGCGGGTGACGCTTGGCCGCGAAGCTCGCGATTCCCTCGGCCGCGTCGGAGGTCGCGGCCGCCTCGACGATCGACCGCTGCTCCGCGGCGAGCTGCTCGTCCAGCGGGGTCGACATCGAGTCGCGCAGCAGCCGGCGCACCGCACCGAACGCCCGGGTGGGTCCCGTAGCGAGCTGCCGGGCGATCGCGATGGCGTCGGGCTCGACGTCCTCGGCCGGCACGACCTCGGTGACCAGCCCCCACTCCAGGGCTTCCGGCGCGGACAGTGTGCGCTGCTGCAACAACAGCTGCTGCGCCCGCCGCAGGCCGACCAGCCTCGGCAGGAACCACGTGTTGCCGCCGTCACTGGACAGTCCGAGGGTGCCGTAGCCCAGCGCGAACTTGCTGTCCTGCGCCGCGACCACCACGTCGGCGCAGTGCACCAGGCCCAGCGCGCCCCCGGCCGCCGCGCCGCGCACCGCCGCTACCACCGGTGCGTCGAGGTCGGTGAACCGCTGCAGCGCGAGATGGTAGCTGTCGATCATCCGCCGCAGTGCCGCGCCGAGCTCGCCGTGCGGGGTGGCGGCGAACAGTGCGACGTCACCGCCGTAGCTGAAGGTCGCACCGGATGCGCACAGCAGTACGGCGCGCACGCGCTCGTCCTCGGCGCAGCGGGTGGCGACCTCGGCGAGGTCTTCGGCCATCGCCCGGTCCAGCGCGTTGCCCGCATCCGGGCGGTTCAGCCGCACCGTCGCGACCCCGTCGCTGACGTCGTAGGCGACGACCGACAGCTCGCGCCGGCCGGACGGCTCCGTCGCAGCAGCGCCATCGGCGAGGGCATCCGACCACCGCCGGGTGTCGGTGAACTGCACGAGGCGGCGGATGCGGTTGTCGGCGACGGTGAGCAGGTGGGCGAACGAGGCGCGCAGCGATGTTCCGCTGCCTCGGGCACGACCCGTGTAGTGGCCGGTCACCAGCAGCCGCCCGTCGTCGACCTCGTGGATCTCTGCCGGCTCCGCGCGGGCCTCGAAGTGCTGGCCGATGACCTTCCAGAAGTCCCGGCGCATCGCGTCCGGACCGTCGTAGTCACCGCCTGTCCCGAGGGGCATGCCGTCGGCGATGCGGCCCTCGAACTCGGGGTGCAGCAGCCCGTCGAGCGTCTCCCGGTCCCCGTCGGCGAGCGCGCGGTAGAGCGCCCGCGCCAGGTCAGCGGGTGCGGCCGCAGTCGAACGCGGCACTGGCTCTGACTCTGGCACCGGGTTCCTCCGTTCGGCCCGCTCGACGTCGGAATTTAATCGAAAGTAGACGACTTGCGGTCGCCGGTCAACGGCGGGTCAGGGCATCGTCGAGCCGCCACCCACCGCGACGACCTGGCCGGTCACCTGGCGAGCGGCCGTCTCGGAGGAGATCCACAGCACCGCATCGGCGATGTCGCGCGGCGACGTGAGACGGCGCAGCGGGGTCTGCTTGCGCACGTACTCGATCTGGTCCTCGTTGAAGATCGCGTCGCGGTCGGCCGCCCAGAGGCTCTGCTCGCCGACGGCGTTCTCGTCCTCGGGCAGCACCAGTCCGGGGCACACCACGTTCGAGCGAACGCCG
Source organism: Pseudonocardiaceae bacterium (assembly GCA_009379815.1). Lineage (GTDB taxonomy): Bacteria > Actinomycetota > Actinomycetes > Mycobacteriales > Pseudonocardiaceae > WHSY01. Next base: position 19,586 of record WHSY01000005.1, on the reverse strand, counting down.
TGGCGCCCGTGCTCGCGCGCGGTCGTCCGCGCCAGCGAGATGAGCCCGGCCTTGGTGGTGCCGTAGATGCCCTGCCGGATCGCCCCGAACGCTGCGTCGCTGGAGATGAACACGATCGAGCCGCGCCCGGCCTCGCACATCGGGCCGAGCGCCTCCTGGGTGCAGTCGATGGCGGCGAACAGGTTCACCTCGACGGTGCGCTGCCACATCGCCCGGTCGGTCTGCTCGGCCAGAAAGCCGGGGACGTTCCAGCCCGCGTTGTTCACCAGGACGTCGAGGCCGCCCCATGCCTGCACGGCGGTGCCGACCGCGCGGGCCCCCGAGCCCTCGGTGGTCAGGTCGAGGGTGAGCAGCTCTGCCTGCTGCGCGCCGAGCTGTGCGGCCTCGTCCCGGACCCGCGCGCCCTGCTCGGCGTCCGAGTCGCAGATCAGGATCCGGGCGCCCTCCCGGGCGAAGCCGTGCACGATCCCGCGGCCGATGTTGGAGGCGCCACCGGTGACGATCACGCGCGCGCCGTCGTGGCTCAGATCCATCGGTCGACCTCCTACTCCGAGCAGCTGGCTTAACCGAGATTCGAACACCTTGCCACGGGTGGTGCCACCGTCGAGTCGGCACTGCAGCGAGTCGCCGCCGATCTCGACCGGCTCGCACGTGACGATGATGTCCGGCCGCAGGACCTGGCCGATCTTCGAGCGTTGCGGGAGGTGGCTACCACCCTCCTCGCTGCGGCACTCGGTGCCTGGCGGTGAAGGGATAGCGGACGGGCGCCATCGCACAGCGAGGTCATCCGCAGGCCTCTTCATGACGACTGTGGATGGGCGAGGAACGGCCCGCTGCGGGTGGCACTCGGAGTCGTGGCGTTGCAGTGCCGGACGGTGGCGCGTAATCTAATGTACATTAGAAGTCTGGGTGGGTCGCGCTGTCAGTGGATGTCGCTGTGCTGCGCGGCACGAAAGGAGCGTTCGTGACGACGGTACGGGCGGGTACCCGGTACGACGAGCTCATCGAGCCGGAACGGGTGCACGGGTCGCTCTACACCGACCCCGGCATCTTCGCCGACGAGCTGGAGCGGATCTGGTACCGCAGCTGGGTCTACGTGGGCCACGTCAGCGAGATCGCGAGGCCGAACGACTACGTGCGCAAGAGCATCGGCCCGCAGGACGTCATCATGACGCGCGACTCCGACGGCCGGGTGCACCTGCTGATGAACCGGTGCGCGCACCGCGGCAACCTGGTCTGCGAGGACCAGCGAGGCAACTCCAGCTCCTTCCGTTGCCCGTACCACGGGTGGACCTACCGCAACACCGGCGAGCTGCTCGGCTACCCGTTCAACCGGGGTTACGGCGGCAGCGGCAAGCTCGACCTCGGCCTGGCACCGGTGCCGCGGGTCGGCACCCACCAGGGCTTCGTGTTCGCCAGCCTCGCCCCGGAGGGACCGTCGCTGGCCGAGCACCTGGGCGCCGCGGCGGACGAGATCGACCGCCTGGTGCGGCTGTCACCGGAGGGCGAGGTCGAGGTCACCGCGGGCTGGCTCAAGCACCGCACGCGGGCGAACTGGAAGCTGCTCGCCGAGAACGAGACCGACGGGTACCACCCGCAGTTCGTGCACGGGTCGATCTTCAGCGTCGCCGACAGCGGGATCGGGGCGCTCTACAGTGACAAGTCCGCCGCGGTGACGCGGGCGTTCGGCGGCGGGCACAGCGAGAACGACCTGCGTCCGGAGTTCCGGCGCCTCGGGCAGCCGATGGGCTGGTTCGGCACGTCGGAGTCGAAGGTGCCCGACTATGTGTCCCGGATGCGGGAGGTCTACGGCGAGCGCGCCGAGGAGATTCTCGTCGAGGGCTCACCGCATGTGATGATCTTCCCGAACCTGTTCATCGCCGAGGTCAGCATCTTCGTGCTGCAGCCGCTGGCGGTGGACGAGACGGTGCAGCACGTCACCGCGGTGCAGCTGCGGGGCGCGCCCGACATCAACCGCCGGATGCTGCAGCAGAGTGTGGGCTCGGTCGGGCCTGCCGGCCTGCTGCTGGCAGACGACACCGAGATGTACGAGCGCAACCAGCGTGGCCTGGCGCAGGGCCGGCCCGAGTGGCTGGACCTGCGCAGGGGGGTGCACCGCGAGGGTGTCGACGAGCGCGGCTTCGCTGTCGGGACGGCCACCGACGAGACCGCGATGCGCGGGTTCTGGTCGCACTACCGCAATGTCATGGAGGGCGCAGCGTGATGGGAGAGGGCCGGTGACGGCAGTGGCCGAGGGGGCGAAGCTCGACCTGCGATCGGTCGAGCAGTTCCTCTACCGCGAGGCGCGGCTGGCCGACGAGCACGACTACGAGGGGTGGGAGTCGTTGTGGACCGACGACGCCGTCTACTGGGTGCCCGCCGGCGGTGACGACACCGACCCGATGCAGCAGATGTCGGTGATCCACGACAACCGCAACCGGATCTCGACCCGCATCGAGCAGCTCAAGACGGGCCGGCGGCACGCCCAGGTACCGCCGTCGCGGCTGCGGCGGGTGATCTCCAACGTCGAGATCGTGGGAACCGAGGGCGCCGACACCGTCGTGGGGGCGAACTTCGTGCTCGTGGAGTCCCGCGAACGCGGCAACCAGCTGTGGGCCGGGCGCACGACCTACCGGCTGCGGGTCGTCGACGGGCAGCTCCGGCTGGCGTACAAGAAGGTCGTGCTGGTCGACAACGACCGGGTGTTGCCGACGCTGGCCTTCCTGATCTGAGGTCGCAGGTGGACGGCATCATCAGCAACGAGTTCGCCGAGGTCGCCTGCCGGGTCGACCTCGAAGCCAACAGTCCCCGGCTGCGGTTGGAGGACCTGAGTTCGGGCCGGGTGCGCTACCTCGACGCCGTGGAGCTGCAGGCGGTGGTGTGGTTGCCGGAAGGCCATCTGCGGCAGCTGCTCGACCCGTCCGCCGACCGCTGGCGCGACGATCCCGACGAGCACCGTTGACCGGGCAGCGGTATCCGACAGTTCACTACCGAGGAGGCATGCGCTCGTGACGGAGCAGCTGATCCCGTCCGGTCCGGTGCTGCTGGACCTCGATCCCGACGGGGTCGGGCACCTGCGGCTCAACCGACCTGAGGCGTCCAACGGCCTGGACGTGCCCTTGCTGCGGGCGCTCTACGACGCGATCATGCGGTGCCACGGGGAGCCGCGGCTGCGCGCGCTGCTGTTGACGGGGGAGGGTCCGAACTTCTGCGCGGGCGGCGACGTCAAGACGTTCGCCGGCAAGGGCGAGGAGTTGCCCGACTACCTGCGGGAGGCGACCTCCTGGTTGCAGATCTCCACCTCGGGCCTGCTGGCGCTGCAGGCGCCGGTGGTCGCCGCCGTCCACGGGTTCGCCGCCGGTGGCGGCGGGTTCGGGCTGGTGTGCGCGGCCGACCTCGTGCTCGCCGCCGAGTCCGCCACGTTCCTGGCCGGTGCCACGCGGGTCGGGATGGCGCCGGATGCGGGGGTGTCGGTGACGCTGCCGCAGCTCGTCGGCCTGCGCAAGGCACTGGAGATCACGTTGACCAACCCGATGCTGTCCGCATCGGACGCGCTCGAGATCGGCCTCATCACCCGTGTGGTGGCCGACGACGAACTCGTGGGCGAGGCCCGCATGCTCGCCGGGCAGCTCGCTGCGGGCGCGCCGCGGGCGCTGGCAGCGGCGAAGCGGCTGATGTGGTCCGGGCTCGGGTCGCGCGTCGAGGCGCAGCTGCCCGAGGAGGCGCGCACGGTGTCCGAGCTCTCCGGCACGGCCGACTCGCGGGAGGGGCTGGCCGCGGTGATCGAGCGGCGCGCCCCCCGCTTCACCGGCAACTGATCGGAGGACGAGATGGAGCGCTTCGACGCGCTGGTGATCGGTGCCGGTGCCGGGGGGCTGTGCGCCGCTGCCCGGCTGTCGCATCTCGGGTACCGCACGCTCGTGGTCGAGCGGCTCGACCAGGTGGGCGGCCGGGCCTCGACCCACGACATCGACGGCTTCAAGGTCAACAACGGGGCCATCGTGATCGAGCTCGAGGGGCCGACCCAGCAGACGTTCGAGGAGGTGGGCGCGAAGTTCGACGTGCGCCCGCCCGACCCGCCGATCCTCTACCGCGTCGGCGGCAAGGACGTCGACGTCACGGGCGGTGGCTGGGGATTCCTGCTGTCGAAGCTGACCCGGCAGGGCGCGAAGCTGCTGAACGGGCTCGGTGCCGCGCGTGACGACAGCGGCCTGCCGGCCGACGAACTGTCCACTGCGGACTGGGTGGCGCGCTACACCGGCAACGAGTCCGTGCACGGCATCTTCCGCACCATGTGCGCGTCGGTGTTCGCCGTCAACTCCGACGAGCTGCCCGCGCGGGTGTTCCTCACCTACTTCACCCGCCGCAGCGCGTTCAAGAAGTTCGGCTTCTGCCCTGAGGGCACGATCGGGATCTGGCGCTGCCTGGCCGAGGTGGTCACGGCCAATGGTGGGCAGGTGTGGCTGTCCTGCGAGGTCCGGTCGGTGACCGTCACCGACGGGCAGGTCACCGGTGCGGTCGTCCGCCGCGACGGGCAGGACGTGCAGGTCGCGTGCCGGGTCGCCGTCAGCGACACCGGTCCGGCTGCCACCGTGGCGCTCGTCGGGGACGAGCACCTGCCGGCGGAGTACCGGGAGTCGGTGCGCCGCGCCGACCGGCCCTGCGCCATGATCGCCGTCAACTTCGCCGGCCGGGACAGGCTGGTCGACGCGCCCGGCCTGCTCAGCTTCGCGGCAACCCGCCGGATGGCCTACGTCGCCAACTTCTCCGAGGTCTGCCCTGAGATGTCCCCGGAGGGTTGGAACCTCTACGTGGGCACCTCGGTGCCGCGGCCTGCCGTCGGTGACTTCGACGAGGCGGCGGAGACCGAGTTGCTGCTGGCCGACCTGCGCGACGAGGTTCCCGGCTTCGATCAGGCACGGATACTGTCCACTGTGGTCACCCGTGACCACTGGCCGCCGCAGCGCGCCGTCGCCGGGTTCGACCTGTCACCCACCACGCCGATCGGCAATCTCTTCAACGTCGGTGACGGTGTCAAGGAGTACGCCAACGGCGGCACCACGGCGTGTGCCGAGACCGCGAAGCTCGTGGTCGACCAGATCGCGACGCGCCACCCCGTCGGCGCCGGCGCCTGACCCAACCGGGCCGACGCCGGGACGCTGGTGTCCGTGAACTCGACGCGGTGGGGCTCGTAGCGGCTGCCGACCCCCATATCGTCGAGTTCGTGGACACGGCGGGGAGCGTGAGGTGGACCCACCGGCCGACGGTGTGCCAGATTGACCCGATGGGCGATTCCGATCTTGACGTGGTGGCGAGTGGGTTCTCGTTCCTGGAGGGTCCGCGTTGGCACGACGGCCGGCTGTGGGTGTCGGACTTCTACACCCACCGCGTGGTCGCGGTCAGCGCACAAGGGGAGGTGGAGACGGTCGCGGAGGTGCCGCAGCAGCCCTCCGGTCTCGGCTGGCTGCCCGATGGCCGGATGCTCGCGGTGTCGATGCGCGACCGGCGGCTGCTGCGGCGTGAGGACTCCGGCCGGCTCGTCGAGCACGCCGACCTGTCGCAGCTGGCGAGCTGGCATCTCAACGACATGGTGGTCGACGCCGCGGGACGCGCGTATGTCGGGAACTTCGGTTTCGACCTGATGGGCGGGGCGCCGATGCGGCCTGCCAACATCGTCCGCGTCGACCCGGACTCGACGGCGACCGTGGTCGCGGAGGACATGCTGTTCCCGAACGGCATGGCGATCACCCCGGACGGCGCCACGCTGATCGCGGCCGAGTCGTTCGGCCAGCGGCTGACCGCGTTCGACGTCGACGGCGACGGCTCGCTGCGCAACCGCCGGGAGTGGGCGCGGTTCGGCGCCGTGCCCGAGACCGACGACCTGAACGAGGCGCTCGCCGGCATCACGCTGGTCCCGGACGGGATGTGCCTGGACACCGAGGGCGCGGTGTGGGTTGCGGACGCGATCGGGCACCGCGTCGTGCGGGTGCGCGACGGCGAGATCGTCGACGAGGTCTCCGCCGGCGACCTCGGGGTGTTCGCCTGCATGCTCGGCGGCGACGACGGCCGCACGCTGTTCCTGTGCACCGCGCCGTCGTTCGCCGAGCACGAGCGCCGCGACACCCGCGAAGCCGTCCTGCTGTCGGCCACCGTGCAGGTCCCCCACGCCGGTCTGCCGTAACGTGCCGATCGACGGACCGCGAGCGGCAATGGAGGCTGGCGCAGCATGAAGGTGGACACTGGCGGCTACCCGTCCGACGTCGTCGAGGTCGGACGTTCGGCGGCCGGCGCAGAGAGCGACGGCTACGACGCGAGCTGGGTACCGGAGACGACGAGCGACCCATTCCTCGGGGTGGCGATCGCGGCGGAGCGCACCCGGCGCATCGAGCTGGGCACGGCGATCGCCGTGGCGTTCGCGCGCAACCCGATGACGGTGGCGGTGGCGGCCAACGACCTGCAGCTGGCCACCGGCGGCCGCTTCATGCTCGGCCTCGGCTCGCAGATCGAGCCCCACATCACCAAGCGCTACAGCATGCCCTGGTCGAGGCCGGCCGCCCGGATGCGCGAGTTCGTCGCCGCGATCCGGGCGATCTGGCACAGCTGGGCCAGTGGCGAGAAGCCAGGCTTCCGCGGCGACTTCTACACCCACACCCTGATGACGCCGTTCTTCGACCCGGGCCCCAACCCGCACGGCAACCCGCCGATCTACCTGGCGGGCGTGGGGCCGCGGATGACCCGGGTCGCGGGCGAGGTCGCCGACGGGTTCCTGTGCCACGGCTTCACCACCGAGCGCTACCTGCGGGAGGTGACGGTGCCAGCGCTGCAGCAGGGCCGGGAAGCGGCGGGCAAGTCGTGGCAGGGCTTCGAGATCAGCGGGCCGTCGTTCGTGGTGGCCGACGACGAGGGACCGCGACGTGACGACGCGGCGGCGCGGGTGCGACGGCAGATCTCCTTCTACGGCTCCACCCCGGCCTACCGCCCGGTGCTCGACCTGCACGGCTGGGGTGACCTGCAGGACGAGCTGAACGCGCTGTCGAAGCGCGGCGAGTGGGACCGCATGGCCGACGTGGTCGACGACGAGGTGCTGCACACGTTCGCCGTCATCGGCACTCCCGAGGACGCTGCCGCCGAGCTGCTGCGCCGCTATGGCGGCGTCGCGACGCGTATCGGGTTGTCGGTGCCGATCGAGGAGGATCCGGACCGCTGGCGCAAGGTCCTCGACACAGTGCGCGCCGGGTGAGCCGTTCGAGAATCACACGCAATCCAGGAAACGCTGCGGCGCCGGCGATCGCCGGCACCGCAGCGCCGACACGAGAGGACTGCTGAACCGTGCCAGATGTACACCTCGAGCGTGACGATCAGGTCGCGCTGATCACAGTCGACTCACCGGAGGTGCGCAACGGACTGACCCCGGAGATGAGCGACGCGCTCGTCGCGATCTGCGACGAGGTCGACGACGACCCGTCGGTGGGGGCCGCAGTGGTGCGTGGTGCGGGTGGGACCTTCTGCTCCGGTGCCGACCGGCGCGAATGGGACCCCTCGGCCGACCAGTCGGAGGACACCGCCTACCAGCGCATGGGCCGGGTCTACAAGTCCTTCTACCGCGTCGGGCATCTCGCCGTGCCCACCGTCGCCGCCGTGCGCGGAGCCGCCGTGGGTGCCGGGATGAACCTCATGATGGCGACCGACCTGCGGGTGGTGGCCGACAACGCGCGCATCATCGCCGGCTTCCTGCGCATCGGGCTGCACCCCGGCGGGGGCTTCTTCACCCTCGCGGGCCGGCTCATGGGCCGGGAAGCCACCGCCGCGCTCGGCCTGTTCGGCAACGAGGTCGACGGGCGCCGCGCCGCCGAGCTCGGGCTGGCCTGGGAGTCGGTCGCCGACGGGGAGGTGGAGGGCCGGGCCGTCGACCTCGCCCGGGTGGCCGCCAAGGACCCTGCCCTGTCCCGGCAGGCGGTCCGGTCCTTCCGTGAGGAGCTGGGCCCGCCCGGGGTGCCGTGGTCGGTCGCCCTCGAGTTCGAGCGTGCGACGCAGATGTGGTCGCAACGCCGTCGCCAGGCGCCATGAGCGCCGGATCAAGGAACGGCTCGTGACGTTCAGCCCCACGGCGCTGTCGGTCGGTGAGGAGCGGCGGCTGCGCGTCGAGGTCCGTCCGGTTGGGGCCTGGCGTGACGACGTGCGTGCCTGTCGATGACCACTACTGGGTACCGGGCCGGACCGGATCCACGTCCTCGTGGCCGGTGGGCACGGCAAGCACTCGGCGTGGATCCCGTCGTTCGGGGCGACTGCAGGGTGCTCGCAACGAATCCCGTGAGTCTGCGACGGTAGCGGACATGGCTGCCATCGAGGTGCGAGACGACAGTGGTGTCCGGTGGATCACGTTCGCTCGGCCGGACAAGCACAACGCCCTGACCGTCGACGAGCTGGTCGAGGCGACCCGGTGGCTGACCGGTGGCCGGCCGTCGCCGTCGGCGGTGGTGTTCACCGGTGCCGGCGATCGTGCCTTCTCGGCCGGGATGCACCTTGACTCGTTCCACGAGCTCGATCGGGAGCGGGCGAGGACGCTGATCACCCACGTGCGGGACTTCCTCGCTGCGGCCCGGTCGGCTCCGGTGCCGACGGTGTGTGCGATCAACGGTCACTGCCTCGGTGCCGCTTTCGAGCTCGCGCTGGCCTGCGATATCCGGATCGCCGCCGAGCACGCGACCTTCGGACTGCCGGAGATCAAGGTCGGGGTGCCGTCGGTGGTCGATGCGGCGTTGCTGTCGCAGCACGTCGGGTTGTCGATGGCGAAGGAGATGATCCTGACCGGGGACCTGTATTCCGCCGCGGCGATGGCGCGGCACGGGATGCTCAATCGCGTCGTCCCCGGTGACGAGCTGCTCGCCGAGACCGACAGGATGCTCACCCGGCTGGCCGGGCACAACCCGGCCGTGGTGGCCGCCCAGAAGCGACTGTTCGAGTCCTGGCAGAACACCACACTGGGCGCTGGCATCGACGCGAGCCTCGACGAGTTCGCCGGCCTGTTCGGCTCGTAGCCGCTGGCCGACTTGCGCCGACGTCGGGCCATGGAGCAGCGCCGGCCGGCTCATCGACGCCCGAACGAGTGGCATATCTACTTTAATTTCGATTCGTTGGGCCGGTGAGGAACGAGCCGGCGCCCGCCCGTGAGGCCGTCAGGGCACCCGGCAGTCGTAGCGGCTGAAAGCGAGGGTGACCGCATGTCGGTGTGGTTCGGGTCGATCGTTCGCAGGCTCCGGAGCAGAGCGGCGGCCTGCGCCGTCGCCATGATCGGTGTGCTGGCGGTGGTGGCACCGGCCCCGGCCGCCGCGGAGCCGGCTGCTGTGGAGCCGGCCGTCGCGGCGCCGGCCGGCACCGAGTGCCGGGAGGTGACGGTCCCGGTCACGATTGCCGGGCAGACGGGTCCCATCGCGGGAACGCTGTGCGTGCCGCCGGGCGCGACGACCGTGCAGGTGCTGGTGCACGGGCTCAGCTACGGCCGCTACTACTGGGACCTGCCGTACCAGCATGAGACCTATTCCTACGTGCAGGATGCCGGCCAGGCCGGCTACGCCACGCTGGCCATCGACCGGCTGGGCATCGGTGAGTCCTGGCACCCGGCGAGTGCGCTGGTCACCTATGACAGCAATGCCAATGCGGTGCACCAGGTCGTGCAAGCAGCGCGTGGCGGCGACCTGGGAAGCCAGTTCGAGAAGGTCGTGCTGGTCGGCCACAGCCTCGGCTCGGTTATCGGGTATCTCGAAGCCGGCACGTACCAGGACGTCGACGCGGCGGTCTTCACCGGCGGTGGACACCGCGCCGACAACCTCGAGCGCACGGCCCCCGTCAGCAACGCGGCCATCCTGGACTTCATCGACCGGCACGTCGGCACGTAGTCGGCCGGCCGCGGTCGGTCGGGTCCACTGCGGCGACCGGCGCGCATCGCCCGGTCGCCGCAGCGGTGATCAGTGCGTCATGCCGTGACCGGCATCGTGTCGATCGTCTCCATCGCCTTGGTGAACTCGACGAATTCGTCGTTGACGAGCGCCCTCGGATCGAAGCCCGGGTCGGCCAGCACGCCGTGCACCCGACGACGTTGCATGCCGAAGTTGCCGCCGTCGTAGATGGGGAAGATGGCCGCTTCACGCAGATACTTCTCGAACATGTGCTTCTTGTCCGCACTGTTCACGCCGACGACCTGCAGACACTTGTAGACACTGTCGAACATCGTCTCGGTACAATAGGTCTTGTTCATCGCCCCGACCAGTTCGCCATGATAGTCGTGCTGGTCGATGTAGTGCGCCGCCTTCCAGCAGAAATAGCGGCACGCCTCGATGCGGGCTGCGACGTCACCCAGTACATATCCGACGTTCTGGTAGTGGATTATCGGGTGCGGCCCACCGGCCGTGTAGGTCTTCGCCCAGTCCAAGGCTGCTTCGTAGGCGGCGCGGGCCACGCCCACCGCGGCGATTCCGGCAACGGGTCCGGACCAGGCGAAGTTGCGATTGATCAGCAGGTCGCCGTTGCCGCGCGTTCCTTCGACGATATTGGCCGCGGGCACCCGTGCGTCTTCGAAGATGATCTCTGAATTGGGCGTCAGCCGGTGACCGAACGAGTCGATGATGTTGTAGGTCACACCTGGCGTCCCGCGCTCGACCAGCAGCGCGGACAACCCCTCGGTGCCACCCTTGGCGGGGTCGGTGCGGACGACGACGAGATTGACGTTGGCGCCCAGACCATCCCAGCCGCCCACGTTGCAGGGCCAGTACTTGCGGCCGTTGACGACGTAGGAATCGCCGTCCAACCGTGCCGTGACCCCGATCCCGACGGGTGCCGGCATCGGTGCGTCGAAGTTGGCGGTACCGCCGGGGGTGCCGGGTGGCTCGCTCGCCGCATACCCCGCGAGGTACTCATTCGACGGGTCCGAGGTCGCCGCACCCATGAATCGCTTCTTCTGCTCCTCGGTGCCCCAGTACCACACGGGCAGCAATCCCAACCCGTTGACCAGAATCGTGCACGCGAATCCGGGGTCTACCGCGCAGATCTCTTCTGCAGCGAGGATCAGCTCCACGTTGGTGAGTCCGCCGCCACCGTACTCCCTGGGCAGCAGACCGAACGCGATACCGCGCTTGTAGGCCTCCACGTAGGCGGGCTTCGTCAGCTGGAAGGCCTTCAGGGGATCAGGTTCACGATCAGCATCCCGTACGCACGGCGCGAGCACGTTCTCGGCGAACTCCCGGGTGTCGAGCTGGACCTTCTTCTGTTCCGGACTGAGGGTGAAGTCGATGGTCATATGATCTTTCTCCCGTCCGACGACGCCGTTGTTCTGGTCCAGGCGGGCTCCGGTGAAGCCTGGCCGTGCCGCGCCGTCCCGGCTAGCCTGGCTTCCTGCATCACCATGCTGTCCCTGCCGAAGCGAGGGAAGGGAGACAGCGTGAGCGGCAGTCGATCCGGCACGACGGGTCGCCACTCGCACCCGAGTGGCGTGCAGGGCATCGGACGGCGGGACGTGGAATGTCAACGCCGGATCGGCGCGGCGCGAGAAGAGTTCGCGGCGGGAGCCGACACGGTCTGCGGTGTCCGGCCCGGTATCCTGCTCTCCTGGTATCGCTGCCGAGATGTGTACGGTGTCGATCCCGGGTTGGCCGCCGCGCCCGGTGCGGCGGGTCGCAGCGATCACTCGCTGCTACACGACATCATCTTTACGCAGTTGGGAGGCGCGGCGGCCACCGCCGCACACCGCACCGACATGCGTCATTGTGTCATCGCGGTGACGGATGGTGATGGCCGGATTCTCGCATCGTGGGGCCCGCGGCGGATTCTCCGCCACGGTACGGAGACCAGCCTGGCTCCTCGGTTCGCGTGGTCGGAGGAATCCACCGGAACCAACGGCATGGGCACCGCTCTCGAGCAGCGGGGTGCGATGCTGGTCCGTGGCGCCGAACACTGGTGCGAAGGATTCCAGGACGGGTATTGCGCCGGCGTCGCGATCAACGATCCGGTCTCGCGCAAGCCGCTGGCCGCCCTGAACGTGTCTGCTTGGCAGCAGGAGCCGGCGGAGTCGACAGCGGGGTGGTTGAGCCGAACGGCCACTGCGATGGAGGCGGATCTCCGTGAGCGCGCCGTGAAGAGTGCAGCGGACCTGGTCAGCGCTTTCGCGGGCGTGGAGTCCACAGCACCTGGTGCGGTGATGGCGGTCGACACCGCCGGCAAGCTGGTCATGGCCAACGCAGCGGCTCGGCGCCTGCTCGGGATGCCCGTCGCCGGTCCCGCGCTCCACCCGGAAGATCGGCAGGGTCTGGAGATTCCTGCATTCGTTCGGACGATCGGGGAAGCTGTCCGGCGGGCACAACGAGATCCAGGCTGGTCCGGTGCCACGGAGCTCGTCATCGCGGAGGCCGCTGACGCGGTGCAGGTCGAGGTCGATCCGGTATATCGGGACAACGAAGTCGTCGGGATGCTGCTGATCGGTTCCGGTAGCCCGTGTGGCGAGCCGCTCGACGACATACCCGAGGGCAAAAGGGCCACCTTCCCGCCGCGGATCGCAGCCATGCGCGAGAACTCGCTGGTCCTGCTCTCGCCGAATGAGATCCGGTATGCCGAAGCCGACAGCCATACGGTGTGGCTCGTGTCGGACCAAGGTCGCCTCCGGGCGGCGAGCCGCACCCTCGAAAGAGCCGAGCAGGAGCTGTTGAGCTTCGGCTTCCTGCGCGTACACCGGCGGTTTCTGGTCAATGTCGGAAGAATCAGGGAGATGGACCAAGGATTCAAAGGGGGGTTGACGTTGACCACCGACCACCGCGGCCACGAAACGATTCCGGTGTCGCGGCGTCACGCGGCGCGGCTGCGCCGGGCCCTCGGTCTGTAGGAGCCCCCGACCGCGGCGCACGCTCGGCGTCGGCTCCGGCGCGCTGCTGTCGTGCCGCTTTACACCGCTGTCAAGTACACGGCAGACTCGGCCCGGCCTCGACCCCGCTCTGAGGAGGGACCGTGCGGTCGCTGCCCCCGCTCGAACAGCGAACCTTCCCGGCAACGATGGAGCGCGCGCTGGCGGCGCGGCCCGACGAGCTCGCCCTGGTCGACCAGGACGGGCAGTGGACCTTCGCGCAGAGCTTCGAGCGCTCGCTGCGCCTGGCAGGCGGGTTGCGCGGGCTCGGGGTCGGGTGGCAGCAGCCGGCGGCGCTGCTGCTCGACAACTCGATGGACCTGGTGCACCTCTGGTCGGGGCTGAGCCTGGTGGGCGCCGTCGAGGTGCCGGTCAACACCGCCTACAAGGGCCGATTCCTCAGCCACGTGCTCAACGACTCCGGGGTCGAGGTCGCGGTGGTGGAAGACCGCTACTGCGAGCGGCTGGCCGCCGTCGCCGGCGACCTCGACAGGCTGCGCACGGTCGTGGTCCGTGGCGGGTCCGGTGACGCGCTGCCCGCCGGGCGGTTCCGGGTGGTGGCCTTCGAGGAGCTCGATGTCGCGACTCCGGCCAGCCCCGAGCGGGTCGGACCGGCGGACCTGATCGGCTACATGTACACCTCGGGGACCACCGGGCTGTCCAAGGGCGTGCTGGTGCCGCACGCGCAGGCCTATACGTACTCGTCCCGAGAGGACCAGGACCGGCTTCGCAGCGACGACCGCATCCTCGTCGCACTGCCGCTGTTCCACCTCGCCGGGCAGTGGTTCGGTGTCTACCAGTCGCTGATCCACCAGGCGCGGTGCGTGCTGGAAACGGCGTTCTCGGCCAGTGGCTTCTGGGACGTGGTACGCCACCACGGCATCACGGTCACGATCATGCTCGGGGCCATGGCGGAGCTGCTGCAGCAGCAGCCGCCCCGCAGCGACGACGCGGACAACCCGCTCGAGCTGGCGACCATGGCCCCGCTGGCCAGCGATGTCGAGGGCTTCCGTAAGCGGTTCGGCGTCGAGCCTGCCGCGGTCTACGGGATGAGCGAGATCGGGTGCGTCCTCAACGGCCCACCGTCGACGATCGTCGGCGGTGAGGCCGGTTTCCCGCGCGACGGCTACGACCTGCGGCTGGTCGACGAGAACGGCCACGACGTCGCCACCGGCGAGATCGGCGAGCTGCTGGTGCGGCCGCACGAGCCGCACATCGTGATGGCGGGCTATCACAACCTGCCGGACAAGACCGCGGAGACGGTCCGCGACGGCTGGGTGCACACCGGCGACGCCTTCCGCACCGACGCCGACGGTCGCTTCTACTTCTCCGACCGGATGAAGGACGCGCTGCGCCGCCGCGGTGAGAACGTCTCCAGCTTCGAGGTCGAGAGCGTGATCAACGAGCACCCCGGGGTGTTCGAGAGCGCCGTGGTGGCGGTGCCCTCCGAGTTCACCGAGGACGAGATCAAGGCGGTGGTCGTGCTGCGGGACGGTCACGAGGGCGACCCCGAAGCGCTGACCCGGTTCCTCATCGACCGCCTGCCCTACTTCATGGTGCCGCGCTACCTGGAGTTCGCCCCGGAGCTGCCCAAGACCCCCACGCAGAAGGTGCAGAAGCATCTGCTGCGCGACAGCGGGGTCGACCGGTCGGTGTGGGATCGGGAAGCAGCAGGCATCCGGCTGCGCCGTGGCGACTGAGGCACGTCTGCCACGGCGGCACAGCGAGGGCGGCACCCGCCAGGAGATCCTCGACGCCGCTGCGAGGGTCTTCCGCCGGCTCGGGTATGCCCGCACCACCATCGCCGACCTGGCCGGCGAGGCGGCGGTGTCGCGGCCGACCATCTACGCCTACTTCGGCTCCAAGCACGAGGTGTTCCGCGCGCTCGCGCAGCGAGTCGGGCAGGAGTTCCTCGCGCTGCAGGAACGGGCCGACGTCAGCACACCCGAGAAGACGCTGCGAACCACCCTGGTCGCCTATCTGGACACCTACGTCCGTCACCTCGGCGTGCTGACGGTGATCGCGCACCAGGCGCTGTCCGATCCGGAGATGCGCAGGCTGCGGGCCGAGATCCACGACCGGCCCAACCGGCGGCACACCCGGTTCATCGAGCGGCTCGTCGCGCAGGGCGTCGCCGACCCGGCCGTGCCACCGGCCGTGGTCTCCGAGGTCATCACCGGGGTCGTGATGCGGTTCGCCGAGGAGGCCGCCGCGTCACCCGAACGACGGCACGAGCTCGGCGAGCAGCTCATCGTCGCGCACCGGCGCCTCACCGGCATGCCGGGTGGGATGGGAAAGAGTCGTCCGAGGGAAGAGGAGACCGCTGATGCCGTCCGATGACGTGGCGCTCATCGTCCGGTTGCTTCGCAGCCACGAGGGAACCAGCCAGATCCAGCGGCTCATCATCGGGCGGCAGCTGGTCGAGCAGGCGCGAGCTCGTGCGGGCACCTGACAACGGAGGGAGCAGGCTCGACCTCGACACGCTCGACCTCGGTGCCCTCGTGCGCCCGGGCGACACCGTGCTCTGGGGCCAGTCGGTCGCCGAGCCCGTGGCGCTGACCCGACGCCTGATGGCGCAACGGGCGGCCATCGGCGGTTTCCGGTGCTTCCTCGGCATGCCGGCGTCGGACACCTGCCGTCCGGAGCATACCGATCTCGTGTCGTTCGTGTCCTACATCGGAAGCGGGGCGAACCGCGCGCTGTACGACAGCGGGCGGCTCCAGATCCTGCCGGTCCACTTCTCCGAGCTCGGCCGGCTGGTCGCCTCCGGGCGGCTCCCGATCGACGTGGTGATGCTGCTGGTGCCACCTCCGGACGACGCCGGGCGCTTCGCCATGGGCCTGGCCGACGAGTACCTCAGCGCTGCCGCCGACCGGGCTCGGATCGTGGTGGCCGAGGTCAACGACCACGTCCCCCGGGTGGGCGGGGGCAGGGTGCTCGAACCGCACGAGGTCGACTACGTGGTCGAGTCCTCCCGCCCGCTGCTGCAGGTCACCGAGCGCCCGGCGGGCGAGGTCGAGCAGCGGGTCGCCGCGCACGTCGCCGGGTTGGTCGAGGACGGCGCCACGCTGCAGATCGGGGTGGGCGCGATGCCCACCGCGGCGCTGCGCGGCCTCGACGGCCACCGTGACCTGGGCATCCACTCGGGCATGATCGGCGACGCGGTCGCGGACCTGATGGAGGCCGGGGTCATCACCGGCGCGCGGAAGTCGATCGATCGCGGGCTGACCGTGGCCGGTGTGCTGATGGGCTCCGATCGGCTGTTCCGCTACGCCGACGCCCAGCCCCGGATCGCGCTGCGTGCGGTGTCGTACACGCACGACCCGCAGGTGCTCGCCGCGCAGCACAAGTTCGTCGCGATCAACTCCGCGCTGCAGGTCGACCTCACCGGCCAGATCAACTCGGAGGGGCTCGACGGCCGGTACCTGGGAGCGATCGGTGGCGCCGTGGACTTCATCCGGGGAGCCGCGCGTGCGACCGGCGGTGTGCCCGTCACCGTGCTGGCGTCCACGGCGGGCGAGCACAGCCGGATCGTCGCCGAGCTGAGCGGACCCGTCAGCACCGCCCGCAGCGATGCCGGGCTCGTCGTCACCGAGCACGGGGTGGCAGACCTGCGCGGTCTGACCCTGTCCCAGCGTCACGAGGCGCTGCTCGCCGTCGCCCATCCCGATCATCGGGACCGGTTGGCGGACAGCATCGGCTCCCGCCGATAAATAGGCTCAGGTTCATACCGCATGAGGAATCGGAGGTGGCGCGAAGACCATGGCATGGGACTTCGAGACCGAGCCGGACTTTCAGGCCAAGCTCGACTGGATGGACGCCTTCGTCCGTGACGAGGTCGAGCCCGTCGACCACGTGATCGAGCACGCCTGGAATGTCGACGACCCGGTACGCAACCGGCTGATCCGCCCGCTGCAGGAGAAGGTGCGCGAGCAGGGACTGTGGGCGTGTCATCTGGAGCCCCGGCTGGGTGGTCCGGGATACGGCCAGGTCAAGCTCGCACTGATGAACGAGATCCTCGGTCGCACGCACAGTGGCCCGGTCGTGTTCGGCTGCCAGGCACCCGACTCGGGCAACGCCGAGATCCTGGCGCACTACGGGACACCCGAGCTCAAGCGCCGATTCCTCGAACCGTTGATCGCCAACGAGATCGTGTCCTGCTACTCGATGACCGAGCCTGCGGGCGGGTCGGACCCGACCGGGTTCGCCACCCGTGCCGTGCGCGACGGCGACGAGTGGGTCATCAACGGCGAGAAGTGGTTCTCGTCGCACGCCCGCTTCGCGTCGTTCCTGATCGTGCTGGCCGTCACCGACCCGGACGCCCCGCCGCACCAGCGGATGTCGATGTTCGTCGTGCCGCGCGACACGCCGGGCCTCGAGACCGTGCGCGACGTCGCCATCGCAGGGCACGAGGGCCAGCAGGGCACGCACGCGTACTTGCGCTACACCGATGTCCGGGTGCCCGCCGACCGGATGCTCGGCGAGCGTGGCGCAGGCTTCGCCGTGGCGCAGACGCGGCTGGGCGGTGGGCGGATCCACCACGCGATGCGCACCATCGGCCTGGTCCGGCGCACCTTCGACATGATGCGCGAGCGCGCGGTCAGCAGGCACACCAAGGGGGAGTCGCTGGGCAACAAGCAGCTCGTGCAGCAGATGATCGCCGACTCGTGGGTCGAGATGGAGCAGTTCCGGCTCCTGGTGCTGCGCACCGCGTGGCGCATCGACCGCTACCAGGACTACCGGGCCGTCCGCGCCGACATCGCGGCGGTGAAGACGGCCATGCCGAAGGTGCTGCACGACGTCGTGGCCCGGGCCATTCAGCTGCACGGCTCGCTGGGGATCTCGACGGAGCTGCCGCTGGGCACGTGGCTGCTGGAGAGCTTCCACATGGGCCTGGCCGACGGCCCGACCGAGATCCACAAGCTCAGTCTGGCCCGCGAGCTGCTCAAGGGTGTCGAGCCGGCTCCCGACCTGTTCCCGAGCGCGCACCTGCCGCGGGTGACCGCGTCCGCCCGGGAACGGTTCGCCGAGGAGCTGGCCGAGGTCGCCGGCGAGCTGGCCGACATCGCCGTCGGCGCCGGGGAGCGCGCGTCATGAGTGCAGCCGACGGCGAGCAGCGGCGTGAGCTGGCGGCGGTGCGCCCCGACGAGGAGCTCGACTGGGCGGCGCTCGAGGCGCACCTGCGCGCCGAGCTGCCCGAGCTGGCGGGGGAGTTCTCGGTCCTGCAGTTCCCCAACGGCGCGGCCAACCTGACCTACCAGGTCCGCTTCGGGCAGCAGCATCTGGTGGTGCGCCGGCCGCCGTTCGGCAGCCTCGCCCCCGGTGCCCACGACATGCACCGCGAGTATCGGGCGCTGTCGAAGCTGTGGCGGGCCTATGACCGGGCGCCCCGGGCGCTGCACTACTGCGCCGACCCCGATGTCATCGGTGCCGAGTTCCTGGTCGTCGAGTACCGCCCGGGCGTCGTGGTCTGGGACGCGATCCCTCCCGGCATGGCCGACACGCCCGACGCCGGACGGCGGATCGGGCTGGCGGTCGTGGACGCCCTGGTCGACCTGCACCGCGTCGACGTGGCCGCTGCCGGGCTCTCGGATCTGGGCAAGCCCGAGGGCTTTCTGCAGCGGCAGGTGGCCGGGTGGCGGCGACGCTGGGAGGCGGTGACCGAGCCCGGTCGCAACGCCGAGATGGACCGGCTGGCCGAACTGCTCACCGACACGATGCCGGAATCCGGTGCCCCGACGGTGCTGCACAACGACTTCAAGATCGACAATTGCCAGTTCGCGCCGGACGACCCCGACCGGGTCATCTCGGTCTTCGACTGGGACATGGCCACCCTCGGGGACCCGCTGGTCGACCTGGGGACGCTGTTGAACTACTGGCCGGACCCCTCGGACGACGACGCGACCGGTGCGATGGCGGTGCGCGGCCTCGATCAGCTGGGGCTGCCGACGCGGGCCGAGGTGATCGAGCGCTACGCCGCGGGCACCGGCCGGGACGTGGCGGCGGCGGGCTGGTACGAGGCGTTCGGCTGCTGGAAGACGGCGGTGGTCGTACAGCAGCTCTACGCCCGCTACCTGCGCGGCGAGACCACCGACGAGCGCATGGCGACCCGAGGTGAGCAGATCGACGGCCTGGCGTGGCGGGCGCTGGTGCTGCTCGGGCACGGCGCCACGAGCGGGCCCTGACCGCGGCCGGCGGCCTTCGTCGGGCCCGTCAGGGTGCGACCGACCGCCCGCCGTCGACGGGCAGCACCGTTCCGGTGGTGTAGCTCGACGCGTCAGTGGCGAAGTACAAGGCCGTGCCGACGATCTCGTTCGGCTGCCCGCCGCGGCGCAGCGGGAACGTCTCGGCCCGCTCGTTGAACCGGTCCATGTCCCAGGCTCGGCTGATGTCGGTGAAGAACGGGCCGGCCATGATGGCGTTGACCCGGACCGTCGGTCCGTAGGCCTGCGCGAACCCGGCGGTCAGCACGTTGAGGGCGGCCTTGGCGGCCGCGTAGGGCAGCTCGTGCGGGGTGGGCCGGACCGCGGACGCGCTGCTGATGTTGATGACGGAGCCACCGTTGCGAGCCACCATCCGCTCGCCGGCCAGTGCCGTGAGCCGGAAGGGGCCCTTCAGGTTCACGTCGATGACCTTGTCGAACAGCGCTTCCTCGACCTCGGCGAGGCTGGGGTACAGCGGAGCCATGCCGGCGTTGTTG
>WHSY01000059.1:5876-30309 GCA_009379815.1 Pseudonocardiaceae bacterium | reverse complement strand
CGCTGCGGTTCCCCGGTGACGTGCAGGTCGGGGATGCGGCGCAGCAGCTCGGCGAACATCACGCCCATCTCCCGGCGGGCCAGATGCGCGCCGAGGCAGAAGTGTGGGCCCGGCCCGCCGAAACCGATGTGCGGGTTGGGGTCGCGCCGGATGTCGAAGGCCTCCGGGTCGTCGAACTTCGCCTCGTCGCGGTTGGCCGACCAGTAGAACAGCGCGACCTTCTCGCCGGTGTCGAGATCGGTGCCGCCCAGCGTGGTGGGCTCGGCCAGGGTGCGCCGCATGAAGATCACCGGCGAGGCCCACCGGATGATCTCCTCGACCGCGGTGGGCATCAGCCCGTCGACGTCTGCGGCCCACGCCGCCTGCTGCGCCGGGTGCTGTGACAGCGCGTGGACTCCCCAGCTGATCGCGTTGCGAGTGGTCTCGTTGCCCGCCACCACGAGCAGGATGAAGAACGAGGCGAGCTCGTCGGGCGTCAGCCGCTCGCCGTCGATCTCGGCGTTGACCAGCGCGGAGACCAGGTCGTCGGTGGGCTGTGCCTCCCGCACCGCGCCCAGGTCCTTGACCAGCTCGCGCAGGTCGTTGGCCGCGCCGAGCAGTGCCTCGACGATGTTGGCGCCCTCGGGGACGTACTCGGGGTCCTGCGCGCCGAGTACGACGTTGCTGCGGTCGAACACGAAGTCGTGCTGGCTGGCCGGGATGCCGGCGAGGTCGCAGATGATCTTCAGCGGCAGCCGGGCCGCGATGTCGGTGACGACGTCGCACTCGCCGCGCTCGATCACCTCGTCGACGATCGCGGTCGCCGCGTGCTCGACGTCGCCGTGCAGCGCGGCGATCCGGCGCGGCGTGAAGCCCCGGGACACGATACGCCGCAGCCGGGCGTGCCGCGGGTCGTCCATATTGATCATGGAGCCGAAGAACTCGAGGAACTCCTCGGGCATGTCCGCCAGGCCGGTGGTGCCCTGCGCGGAGCGGAAGACACCCGGCTTGCGGCTGGCCTCGGCGACGTCCTCCCAGCGCGTGACCGCGTGAAAGCCGGGCCCGCGCTCGATGAACGGCGCCTCGGGCTCGTCGAAGAACGCGACCGGCCGCTGCGCGCGCAGCGTCGCGAACATCGCCGAGCGCTCGGGCAGCGACATCCGGGCGAAGGCCTCGATGTCGGACAGGTCGATGGTGTCGATCGCTGGCATGCCCCTCCTTCGGCATTTGCGGTTACCCGACGGTAGGGGTCCGACCGCCCGTCTGACGTTACGCCGGCCGGGTGAACGCGTTGCGGCGCGCATAGCGTAGGGGTCATGCGGACCCGGCGGGCGATGGCGACGGCCGTGGCCGCAGCAGCGCTGCTCGTCGGGTGTACCGCGGCGCCCTCGCCCGGTGACCCACCCGATGATCCCGCCCCGCAGGCCGCGCCGCCGCCGAGCGCAGCGCCGGGCACGCTGCTCGATGCCCGCCCGGTGGCGCTACCCGACGAGGCGCTGGAGCGGCTCGGTGCCACGGTGACCCGGGTGACCTACGGGTCGCGCTCCGGTCTCGACGGTGCGCCGGTGCGGGTCTCCGGGGTGGTGATCGAGCCCGCAGGCGCGCCGCCGCCCGGAGGTTGGCCGGTGGTGTCCTTCGCGCACGGCACCACCGGGGTGGCCGACGCGTGCGCGCCGTCGCGCTCGCCGGGCATGCTGGGGCAGCTACCGGTGGTGCTGCCGCTGGTGCAGCGCGGCTACCTGGTGACCGCCACCGACTACGAGGGGCTCGGCACCCCCGGCCCGCACCCCTACCTGCAGCCGGTCAGCGAGGGGCGCAGCGTGATCGACGCCGTGCACGCCGCCCGGGAGCTCGTGCCGGCCGCATCGAACCGCTGGGTCGCGCTGGGGCCCTCGCAGGGTGGGCAGGCGGCGTGGGCGGCGGCCGAGCTCGCCGGCGGCTCCGGACTCGAGTTCCTCGGCGCGGTGGCGCTGGCCCCGCCCACCGACCTCGCCGCGCTGGTCGATGACGTGCCCTACGGGCTGAGCCCGCTGCAGCGCAGGTTCTACCCGCTGGTGCTGTACTCGCTGCAGCTTCGCCACCCGCAGCTCGACTACGCCGACTACCTCGCCGGTCCGGCGCTGGCCGCGATGGGCGAGCTCGAACGCAGCTGCATACCGGCGGCGTTCGGGCAGGCCCCGGCCTCGGACTTCGCGCCCCGCTCGCCCGCTGCACTGGCGCGGGCGAAGGAGTGGCTCGAGGAGTTCACGCTGCCGCGTCGACCCGCGGCCGGGCCGCTGTTCGTCGCGGCGGGCACCGGGGACGACGTCGTCCCGGTCGAGCTGGTCGACGCGGGGGTCGAGGCCGCGTGCGAGCTCGGCGACACCGTGACCTACCTGCGCTACCCCGCAGGCCACCCAGCGCTGCCCGCAGCGGGTGACGATGCGCTGGACTGGATCGCCGACCGCTTCGCAGGCAACCCCGCCTCGTCGACGTGCTAGCGGCTGTGAGTGGCGATACGAGTCACAGCTCGCATCGCCACTCACGATTGGCTTGAGCGGAACTCGCTCAACTTTCCTGACGTTGTACTGACAGGGCGCAACGGATGCCACCCTGCTCGGACGGACATGTGGAAGGAACGGTCGCGGATGGACGCCTTCAATCCCACCACCAAGGCGCAGGCCGCCATCTCGTCGGCCGCGCAGGCCGCCACCGTCGCGGGCAACCCCGACGTGGCACCGGCGCACCTGCTCGGCGCGCTGCTCGCCCAGGGGGACGGCATCGCCGCCCCGTTGCTCGCCGCCGTCGGGGCGGACGCGGCGGTGGTCCGCAACGAGCTCGACGGGCTCGCACGGCGACTGCCCACGGCCACCGGCTCCACCGTCGCCGCCCCGCAGTTCGACCGGCAGGCGGTGCAGGCGATGACCCGCGCGCAGCGGCTGGCGACCGAGATGGGCGACTCCTACGTCTCGACCGAGCACCTGCTGGTGGGGCTGGCTGCCGAGGGCGGCGCCGTCGCCGATCTGCTGCGCAGCCACGGCGCGACGCCGGAGGCGTTGCGGGACGCGTTCCAGTCCGTGCGCGGCTCGGCCCGGGTGTCGAGCCCGGATCCGGAGGGCACCTACCAGGCGCTGGAGAAGTACGGCCTCGACCTGACGGCGCAGGCCCGTTCCGGCGAGCTCGACCCGGTGATCGGACGCGACACCGAGATCCGCCGGGTCGTGCAGGTGCTGTCGCGGCGCACCAAGAACAACCCGGTGCTCATCGGCGAGCCCGGTGTGGGCAAGACCGCCATCGTCGAGGGTCTCGCGCAGCGCATCGTCGCGGGCGACGTGCCGGAGTCGCTGCGGGGCAAGCGGGTGGTGGCACTGGATCTCGCCGCGATGGTGGCGGGCGCGAAGTACCGGGGCGAGTTCGAGGAGCGCCTCAAGGCCGTCCTCAAGGAGATCACCGAGTCGGCAGGCCAGGTCGTCACGTTCATCGACGAGCTGCACACCATCGTCGGCGCGGGCTCGGCCGGTGAGAGCACCATGGACGCCGGCAACATGATCAAGCCGATGCTGGCCCGCGGCGAGCTGCGGATGGTCGGTGCGACCACATTGGACGAGTACCGCCAGCACATCGAGAAGGATGCCGCGCTGGAACGGCGGTTCCAGCAGGTGCTCGTCGGAGAGCCATCCACCGAGGACACCATCGGGATCCTGCGTGGACTCAAGGAACGCTACGAGGTCCACCACGGCGTGCGGATCACCGACGCCGCCCTGGTCGCCGCCGCGACGCTGTCCGACCGCTACATCACCGCGCGGTTCCTGCCGGACAAGGCCATCGACCTCGTCGACGAGGCGGCGTCGCGGCTGCGGATGGAGATCGACTCTCGACCGGTGGAGATCGACGAGGTGGAACGCGCGGTGCGACGGCTGGAGATCGAGGAGATGGCGCTGTCCAAGGAGGACGATGCCGCTTCGCTGGACCGGCTCGCTACGCTGCGCGCCGAGCTGGCCGATCGCCGCGAGCGCCTCGCCGAGCTGACGACCCGGTGGCAGAACGAGCGGGGGTCGCTCGAGACCACGCGGGAGCTCAAGGAGCAGCTCGAGCAGCTGCGTGGCGAGAGCGAGCGCGCCGAGCGCGACGGCGACCTCGGCCGGGCCGCGGAGCTGCGCTACGGCAAGATCCCCGCGCTGGAGAAGCAGCTCGCCCAGAGCACCGAGAGTGTCACCGGACAGGGTGAGGTGATGCTCAAGGAGGAGGTCGGCCCCGATGACGTGGCCGACGTCGTGTCCGCCTGGACCGGCATCCCGGCGGGCCGGCTGCTCGAGGGCGAGACGACCAAGCTGCTGCGGATGGAGGACGCGCTCGGCGCGCGTGTGGTCGGGCAGGCCCGGGCGGTGCGGGCGGTGTCCGACGCGGTGCGCCGCGCCCGCGCCGGCGTCGCCGACCCGGACCGGCCCACCGGGTCGTTCCTGTTCCTCGGACCCACCGGCGTCGGCAAGACCGAGCTGGCCAAGGCGCTTGCCGAGTTCCTCTTCGACGACGAGCGCGCCATGGTGCGAATCGACATGAGCGAATACAGCGAGAAGCACAGCGTAGCCCGCCTCGTCGGCGCACCGCCCGGCTACGTCGGCTACGACCAGGGCGGCCAGCTCACCGAGGCGGTGCGCAGGCGACCCTACAGCGTCGTGCTGCTCGACGAGGTGGAGAAGGCGCACGCAGACGTCTTCGACGTGCTGCTGGCCGTGCTCGACGACGGCCGGCTGACCGACGGTCAGGGCCGTACCGTCGACTTCCGCAACACGATCCTGGTGCTGACGTCGAACCTGGGCACGGGCGCGATCGCGGACGTCTCACTGGACGTCCGGCAGCGCAGCGACGCGGTGCTGTCGGCGGTGCGTGGGCACTTCAAACCCGAGTTCCTCAACCGGCTCGACGACGTGGTCGTGTTCGACTCGCTGTCGACCGAGGAGCTCACGTCCATCGTGGACATCCAGATCGCGGCGCTGGCGCGGCGGTTGGCCGCACGGCGGCTCGAGCTGCAGGTCTCCGATGCGGCCCGGGAGTGGCTGGCACTCAACGGGTTCGATCCGCTCTACGGGGCGCGCCCGCTGCGCCGGCTGGTGCAGTCGGCGATCGGTGACGAGCTGGCCCGCAGCCTGCTCGCCGGCGACATCCGCGACGGCGACACGGTGGTGGCCGAGCTCGACGAGTCCGCCGACGGCGGGATGGGCGCCCTGCAGCTGCGCCGCCTGTGAGTGGCGATGCGAGCCAGGACTCGCATCGCCACTCACGAGGCGAGCGGAGCGAGCCATGACGCGGCGCGCGTCCCCCGGCCCGTTGCCCGGTCTCGCTACCCTCGTCGGATGGCCCCGTGGGTGTGGTTCATCATCGCCGTCCTGGCAGCCGTCGCGGGTGGCGCGCTGCTCGTCGGCGACTACGGACGCCGCACCGCGCACAGCCGGGAGCGGCGGCGGTGGGCTGCGCTGCGCGGCTGGCGTTTCGTGGAGTCCGATCCGGTGCTCCCGGACAAGTGGCGTCACGGCGTGATCGCGCAGGGCGGTCCTGGTCACGCCCGCGATCTGGTGGTCGGCCGGCTGTTCACCTCAGAGGGTCGCCGGCCGGTGCATGTCTTCGACCACGAGCAGAACGGCCGTGTCACCGCGGTGGTGGTGGCCGTGCAGCGCCGCGACGGGGCCGAGGCCCCGGTGGTGGAGCTGTGGCTGCCCAGCGTGCCGTTCCCGCGCGACGCGGGCCTGGAGCTGCTCGGTCCCGTCGGCGGCCGCTATGCCTTCGTCGCGGACCTGGACGCCGCTCGGTCCCTGATCACCCCGGGCCTCGTCACCGCCTGCGACGAGGTCGGGGAGGACGTTCCGGTCGCGTGGCTGGAACAGGAGTGGGTGCTGGCGGCGGCGCCTGCGGCCGCGACCCCGGCCCGGCTCGAGCGGTTACTGCGCGCACTCGGTGAGATCGCCGATCACGTCGATGCCGGGGAGGGCGACGGTGGCGGCGACCGGGAGCACGGCCGGGAGTCACGGCAGGACGGCGACGACGTGGCACCGGACCCGGCCGGCGACGACGTGGCACCGGACCCGGCCGGCGACGACGTGGCACCGGACCCGGACACCACCGACCACAGCTCCTCGCGCTGAGCGCGGGTAGGGCTACCGTCGGGCTTCATGCCCACTGCACTCGTCACCGGGGCCAGCGCCGGGCTCGGTGCCGCGTTCGCCAGACATCTCGCGGCCGACGGGTACGACCTGGTGCTGGTCGCCCGCGACGTCGACCGGCTGCGGCGGCTGGCAGCCGAGCTGGGCGACCGCCACGGCGTGCGCACCGAGGTGCTGCGGGCCGACCTCGCCGACGATGCCGAGCGGGGGCTCGTCGAGCGGCGGCTGCGCGCGCAACCACCCGTCGACCTGCTGGTGAACAACGCGGGCTTCGCCGTCGCCGCGGAGTTCGCCGAGGCCGATGTCGAGGTGCTGCAGGCGCAGCTCGACGTCAACGTCACCAGCGTGCTGCGGCTGACCCACGCGGTGGTGCCTGCGATGGCAGACCGCGGGAGCGGCGCGGTGATCAACGTGTCGAGCGTGGCCGGCTTCATGCCCGGCCGCGGCTCCACCTACTCGGCGAGCAAGGCCTGGGTGACGGCCTTCTCCGAGGGCCTCGCCGCGGGACTACGGGGCACCGGGGTGCGGGTGCTGGCGCTGTGTCCCGGTTTCGTGCGCACCGAGTTCCACGCCCGCGCCGGTATCGACATGTCCGGCACGCCGGGACTGTTCTACCTGCAGGCCGACGACGTGGTGCGCCGCTGCCTCGCCGATCTGCGCCGGGGCCGCGTCGTCTCGGTACCGGGGCTGCCGTACCGCGCGCTCGTCGGTCTGGTCGACGTGCTGCCCCGCGGCCTGGCGCGCGGGGTGATCAGCCGCACCGGGCGCGGCCGGACCTGACCCCGGCTCTCGGCATACCCGGCGCGTCACACCACCACAAGCGCACCACGTGGTTGTCGGGCCGGCTGTGCGAGGCTGGGTGACCGTGACGATGGACGCCGAAGCACGGGACGCCCTGGCCGTGCTGGTGCGCGACCTCGCGGTGGTCCACGGGCGCGTGACGCTGTCCTCCGGCGCGCAGGCCGACTACTACGTCGACCTGCGGCGCGCGACGCTGCACCACGCCGCCGCCCCGTTGATCGGGCAGCTGGTCCGCGAGCTGACCGCGGACTGGGCCTACGAAGCCGTCGGGGGCCTCACCCTCGGCGCGGACCCGGTGGCCGCCGCGCTGCTGCACGCGCCGGGACGGCCGGTGGACGCCTTCATCGTGCGCAAGGCCGGCAAGCAGCACGGGTTGCAGCGGCGGATCGAGGGCCCGGACGTGGCGGGACGCGCCGTGCTGGCCGTCGAGGACACCTCGACTACCGGCGGCTCGGTGCTCACAGCGGTCGAGGCGCTGCGCGAGGCCGGGGCACACGTCGCCGGGGTGGCGACCGTGGTCGACCGTGACACCGGCGCGCGGCAGGCCGTCGAGGCCGCGGGGTTGGCCTACCGCTCGGTGCTGGAGCTCGCCGATCTCGGCCTGGCGGCCCCGTGAGTGGCGATGCGAACCATCACTCGCATCGCCACTCACGACCGGGGGCGACACCGGGGGCGACGGAGTGGGGCGAGACGGTCGGGGTCGGCCCGTGGCAGGGGCCGTGGCCCGACGACGAGCGTTACGACCCCGAGCTGCTGCGCGACGGGGACCGGCGCAACGTGGTGGACAGCTACCGGTACTGGCGCCGCGAGGCGATCGTCGCCGACCTCGACACCCGACGACACCCGTTCCACGTCGCGATCGAGAACTTCGGCCACGACCACAACATCGGCACCGTGGTGCGGACCGCCAACGCCTTCGCCGCCGCCGAGGTGCACATCGTCGGCCGCCGGCGGTGGAACCGGCGCGGCGCGATGGTCACCGATCGCTACCAGCACCTGCGCCACCACGACGACGTCCCCGGCCTTCTCGCGCATGCCGCGGCACACGAGCTCACCGTCGTCGGGGTGGACAACGCGCCGGGGGCGCAGCCGCTGGAATCCGCGGCGCTGCCGCGGCGGTGCATGCTGGTCTTCGGCCAGGAGGGGCCGGGACTGTCGGACCGAGCCCGCGCCGGCTCGGCACTGACCCTGTCGATCGCGCAGTACGGGTCCACCCGCTCGATCAACGCCGGCGTGGCGGCGGGGGTCGTCATGCACACCTGGATCCGGCAGCACGCAGATCCCGCCGCCGCGTGGTGAACGCGGCGGCCGGGGTTGCACCACGGGCTGCTGTCAGGTCGCGCCGACAGCGGAGGTCACCCTGGCTACATCTCCCGCATCTTCCGGTACTTGCGCACCGGCGGGGAGAAGAACGTGAGGAGGCCGATCAGCAGCAGCGCCACAATGATGATGACGATGACGAGAAGCCATGTGGGCATAGGCAGTCCCTTCGGGGGTGACCGGCGTCGACGCCGCGACGGCGAGACCGGACGGGGCATTCACCGGCCCTGAGACCGGGGTGGCGGAAGGGTACAGCCACGATCATCGGTCTTCGTCGAAAAGCCTGCGACACCGTCCATCGCCAGTCGAAGGGATGAAACCGGGTTAGGCTGAGCCCGTGTCAGGGCACTCGCACGACGGGTTCGACTGGGCGGCGTCGCTGGAGCGCCTGCGAAAGAACGACGAGCTGAATGCTGACACGCTGCGCGAGCTGACCCTGCGGCTGTTGGGGCCGCAGACCCGCGTGGTGGTCGATGTGGGCAGCGGCGCCGGCGAGATGAGTGCGGCATGTGCCGAGGCGATGTCGGGCGCCGGCGGAACGGTGGTGCTGGTAGACGCGGCGCCCGAGCTGGTCGATGCCGCTGCGGCCCGCGTGCGGGCTGCGGCCGGGCCGCGGGTCGAGGTCCGCACCGTGCAGGCCGACGCCGCCGGCGATGGGTGGACGGCGCCGCGCGGCTGCCGGTCGGATGGAACCGCGCCATGACCGGCGCAGGCCTGACGGATGTCAGCTCCTTCAGCTACCTCGTCGACCACCCCGCGCCGCCGACCGGGCAGGTACGCGACGCGGTGCTGGATTGGCTGTCAGGCCTTCGCGAGATGGCGAGGGATGGGATCTCCGAGTCCGACCTGCGCGCTGTCGACCAACTGCTGGATCCGGACAGCGAACACTACGTCGGCCGGCGCGACGATGTGTTCCTGCTGACCGCACACACGGTGCACGTCGGTACGGCAGGTGCCACAGCGCCGTGACACTCCCGGCCGAGCGCCGAACTGACAGCTCGTGCTGCGCCCGCGTTGCGCCGCTGAACAAGCTAGCTGAGTCATAGTTGCTCTTGCCATAGACTTGTATCTAAGCACGCTCGGGGCGACGAGCAGGGTGGGCATCCTGGAAGGCGACATCGCCCGCACCTCGACTTCGACCAGGACCAGTTCCTCGCCAACCTGCGGGCCGTCAACCCGCGGACGAGCACGATCCGTACCAGCGCGCGCACCGGAGAGGGGCCTCGACGAGTGGTGCTCAGGGCTGCTCGGCCCGGCGGCGGGGCCGCCTGGCGCAGCTCACCGCCGGTTCCTGAAATGAGGCCCCTTTCGTGCTCGGGAGCGGCGCGGCGAGCGGGTAGCAGGCTGATTGATCAGGTCAGTGGATGGCGACGAGCAGCCTGCGGTCCATGGCCTGGCTCAGCGTGGCGACCTCGGTGCAGCCGGCGCCGCGAAGCGCCTGCTCCCACTGGACCAGGGTGGTCCCCGTGCCGTGACGGCGCGGTCCGAACCGTCGATCCCGTTCGGTGAGCAGCTCGCGAAGCTGCGGCTCCTCGGCCAGTGACTCCCACCAGGAGTAGAAGTCCTCGAATCCCGCCGCGGACGTCCGGCTGTCCGTCCGCGCCACCCGCAGGTCCTTAACCCTTGGCAACTGCTACAACGACGCATGCTCCGGCGGCGGCGCCGGGGTTGCAGGAGAGGGCCATAAGCCGGTAGGAGCGGGTGACATGGAGCCGCTGGAGAGGATTCGCGAGTTCTGGGACGCTGACGCCGCCTGCTATGACCGCTCGGCGTCGCACCACCCGTCCACCCCGCTCGAACGGGCGGCCTGGGCGGGCGTGCTGGCTCGGCTGCTGCCGGCTCCGCCCGCGCGGATACTCGACGTGGGCGCGGGCACCGGGTTCCTGAGCTTGACCGCTGCCCGGCTCGGGCATCGGGTGACGGCGCTGGACCTGTCGGCCGAGATGCTCGAACGGCTGCGGGTCAAGGCAGCCGCAGCGGGCCTCGATATCGAGGCCGTCGAAGGCCGCGCCGACCAGCCACCCGGCGACGGTTTCGACGCCGTGATCGAGCGCCACCTGGTCTGGACGCTGCCGGCGCCCGAAGCCACGCTGCGACGGTGGCGCCGGGCCACATCCGGCGGGTGGTTGGTCCTGTTCGAAAGCGCCTGGGGCAGCGCCGCGCAGCCCAGCGAAGTGCTCAAGGCGTGGGGCCGGCAGGCGCTGCGGCGGCTACGCAAGGTCGCGCCGGCGCATCATGCCCATTACCCCGACGACGTGCTCACCGCGCTGCCCTTCGGATCGGGGATCGGGCCGGGCGAGCTCGTGGAACTCGTGGAGTCCAGCGGCTGGCCGGGCACGCGGATCGAGCGGCTCCACAACGTCGAGTGGGCCATGACCAGAAGCCTGCCGCCGTCGGATCGGTTCCTCGGCGCCACCGCACCGTGCTGCGCTGTCGTCGCCGGGTGACCGCCGCGCCTCGGACCCCGCCGTTGATCCCCGGACGAGCTGTCGGCTGCGGCCCGGCCCGACGTCGGGCACCCCAGGCGTTGTGACGCAGCTCACCGTCGCGCGGGCCGGGAACAACGAGCCGCACCGGTGGCTTGCACGTCCCGTGGCGCAACGGGGACCGGACACGGCCGCGACGGGGCGGGAACCGGTCACGGACGAGATGGCCCCGCCGACCGGAGGTGCCCGGGTCCGGCTGGTGCTGATCCTGGGTGCGCTGATCGCGCTCGGCCCGCTGACCATCGACATGTACCTGCCGGCACTGCCGGCGATCACCACCGACCTGCTCACTACCGAGGCCGCCGTCCAGCTCACGCTGACCGGAACGCTCCTCGGCCTCGCCGTGGGCCAGCTCGTGGTGGGCCCGTTGGCCGACGCGTTCGGCCGTAAGTGGCCGCTGCTGGGCGGGGCCGGCGTGCACGTCGTCGCGTCGGTGCTGTGCGCCGTCGCGCCGAGCATCGAGGTGCTCGGTGGTCTGCGGGTGCTGCAGGGGGCGGGTGCCGCGGCGGGCATGGTGGTGGCGCTGGCGATCGTCCGCGACCTCTACACCGGGCGGGCCGCCGCGGTGCTGCTGTCCCGGCTGATCCTGGTCATGGGCGCCGCCCCGATCGTGGCACCGACTCTCGGCGGGGTGCTGCTGAACTTCACCTCCTGGCGGGGGGTGTTCGTCGCCCTCGCGATCTACGGGCTCGTGCTGCTGCCGGTCGCCGCGCGGTTGCTCCCCGAGACACTGCCCCGGCGACGCCGCCGCGCCGCCGGCATCGGCGCCACGCTGCGGACCTACGGCGGGCTTCTCACCGACCGGGTCTTCGTCGGCCTCGTCCTGACCGCAGGTCTGGCGATGTCCGGGATGTTCGCCTACATCGCCGGGTCGCCGTTCGTCTTCCAGCAGCAGTTCGGCGTCGGCGAGCAAGCCTTCGGCCTGCTGTTCGGAATCGGTGCCTTCGGCGTCATCGGCGCGAGCCAGGTCAACGCGTACCTGCTGCGCTGGTTCGAGCCCCGCCAGCTACTACTCGCCGCCGTGCTCGGCGCGGCGACGGCGGGCCTGCTGCTGCTGGCCGCCGCGCTGACCGGGTTCGGCGGTCTCGGCGGTCTGCTCGTCCCGCTGTGGGCGGTGCTGTTCGCCGTCGGGCTGGCCCTGCCCAACGCGCCCGCGCTCGCCCTGGAACGGCACGGCGAGGCGGCCGGCACCGCCGCCTCGCTGCTCGGCGCCATCCAGTTCGGGACCGGAGCGGTGGTGTCGCCGCTGGTCGGCGACGTCGGCAACGACGCAACGGCGATGGGTGCCGTCATGGCAACCGCGATGCTGCTGGCGCTGGCGGTGTTGGTGCTCGTGGTGCGGCCGTGGCGGCCGGTCGGCCGCGACGTTGCGGAACCCCACAGTCGCCGGGTGCAGGCCGAGGTCCCGCTCGCACGCTGAGGGGAGTGCCTCGAGCGGCGAGGACCGTTCCGGTCACCAATGAGGCCTACACATGCTAATGTAGGTGCATGTTTTCTCGGCGGCTGCAGATCCTGCTCGACGAGGAGCGCCACGAGCGCGTCTGCGCTGCGGCGCGAGCCCGTGGAACGTCGGTCGCCACCGTCATCCGAGAGGCCATCGACCGTGGGCTGCCTCCCGATGACGACGAGCGCGCCGACGCTCTCGGGTACATCCT
This sequence comes from Pseudonocardiaceae bacterium, assembly GCA_009379815.1. Taxonomy (GTDB): domain Bacteria; phylum Actinomycetota; class Actinomycetes; order Mycobacteriales; family Pseudonocardiaceae; genus WHSY01. Next base: position 17,931 of record WHSY01000059.1, on the reverse strand, counting down.
CGACGCCGAGCCGGGGCCGGTTCCGGACGACCCGGCCGAGTTGGTCACCGAGCTGCACCAGCTGCGCGGCGCACACCGGTGATCGTGCTCGACACGACGGTGCTGCTCTACGCCGTCGGAACCGAGCACGAGCTGCGTGAGCCGTGCCGCCGGTTGCTTGCTGCGCCGCGAAGGTTCGCCTTGACCACGACGTCTGGGGTGATCCAGGAGTTCGTGCACGTCCGGAGCCGACGACGGTCGCGCTCAGATGCGGTCGCGCTGGGGCGCTCGTACCTGACGCTGTTGCGTCCACTGCTCGACGTTCCGGAGCACGCCGTCGCGGACGCCTTGTCCCTGCTGGAGGAACACGGATCGCTCGGCGCGTTCGACGCTGTCCTGGCGGCCGCGTCTCAGCGCGTAGGGTGCCGCGCGGTCGTCACGGCCGACCGTGCATTCGCCGAGATCGATGACCTCCCCGTCGTGTTCCCTGCCGAGGTCGGGGTGGCCGAGCTGCTACGGAGCGTCCCTGCGACACCGCAGCAACGGCGGTCGTCCGGCGGCGGCGACGCAGGCCACCACCCTTCACGATGAGCATGTGACCGTGGATGCTGCAAGCCTGATCGGCGGTCACCGCGTGAGAGTCAGGGCTCGTCGAACTCGCCATCCTTGGCGCCGAGGACGAAGGCGTCCCACTCTGCGGGGGTGAACACCAGCACGGTCCCGCCGGGGTCGGCGGAGTTGCGCATCGCGATGTAGCCGTCCACGAACGCGACCTCCAGGTGGCCCTCGTCCGGGTCGCCGTCGGCCTCGCTGCTGCGCTGCCACCGCGCGCGGGACAGATCGAGCTGCCCGCGCACCCCGGCCTTGTCGTCGCTGACCACGGCGGCAACCCTACCGGCACTATCGCGGTCGGCGGGTGACGGTGACGAGGAAGTGCCGGCTGCGGGAACCGCGGCCGGACGTCGACACCGTCCGGCACAGGCCCCAGCGTCGATGAGCTCTCGTGCGACGTCGAGCTGGCCAGTGTGACGGGCGTACTCCTGCAACAGGTGGAACAGGATCCGCGCGAGCGACGGCGCTTCCTCGGGGCTCGTGAAGCGGCCACCGACGGCCGCCGTCGTGGCCAGGGTCGCCCCCGACGCCAGTGTCCGCGACCGGTCGACCTCGTCGCGGTAGGCCGACACGATCTCCTCGGTGGGTTGGTCGGTCGGCACGCCCCACTCGGCCTCGTCTCCATCGGGGAGGTATGCGACGACGTCCTCGGCCGCGAACCCCCACCGACGGATGGCCCGACCAGGATCACTCCCTGTCGAGCCGGGCGGCCATCTCGTCGTACTGCCGCCGCACCTCTGAGACCAGCTTCGCGCCGGTGATCGGATACTCGTGCCACTCGGTCCAGCCGACCGCACGGGCATCGTCGAGCAACTCGCCGTCGACCATGACGGGTGCGCCGGTGACCAGCGCGAGGGTGACCGCATCGCTCGGCCGGGCGTCGACCTCAGCGGGTCCGCCGGGGCCCTCCAGGAGCAACACCGCATAGAAGGTCGGCTCGACGAGCCGAATGATGCGTACCTCGCGAACGCGTGTACTTGCCGCGGTCAGCAGGTCAGCCGTGAGCTGGTGCGTCATCGGTCGCGGCATCTCCGCCGTCTCGAGGGTCAGGGCCAGCGCAGTGGCCTCGGCGCGGCCGATCCAGATCGGCAGCATCCGTTCGCCACCCCGTTCCCGGAGCACGACAACGTGCGGCAGCAGGCTGGGATCCTCGCCCTCGCCGCGGCGGACTTCGGCGACCGACACCTCGGTCCAGCCTGGTACTGCTGATGCAGGCGGTTCTTGACCGCGCCGACCGAGATCCTCAGCTCGGCGGCGACCTCCACGTGGGTGAGGCCCTGCCAGTAGAAGAGCAGCGTGGCGTCGCGCTGCCCAGCGGCCAACCTGGACACAGCGCCCCGCACCATCGCCGCGAGCTCCGCGGTCTCGTAGGCGCTCTCGACATCCGCAGCGTCTTGCGGTTCGCTCGAGGCATCCGACGCGACAATCCGCCGGCGTCGCTCGCGGAGGCAGCGACGCGCAAGGTTCAGTGTGATCCCGCACAGCCAGGGGCCGAAGCGCGCCGGGCGGCGCAGCCGCGTCAAGCTCAGGTAGGCCAGCAGCGTGCCCTCCTGCACAGCTTCCTCCGCCAGGCCGCGATCACCCAGCATCTGCAGGGCCAGCTGCCGGGCGAGCGGGCCGTGACGCCTGACCAGCTCGCTGAACGCATCCTTGTCCCCGGCCCGGGCTGCGTCGACCAGCGCGGCGTCGCTTCGCTGCGCATCGATGCTCACACCGGATAGTGCACTGCGCCGGTCAACGGGTTAGACCACGAGTCTGCACCGCTGCAGCGATACGCAGCCTCCTCGGGCAGCCGTGGCACCCGCTCCCGCGCCGCGACCAGCATGCGAAGGTCGCGCGGCGACCGGGCAGGGCAGCGACCTTGCGGTACAAGTCTGCCACGACCCGGGGGGCCGACACCTCCCGTGCCCACTTCGCCTCGCCTACCAGGACCGGCTTGCGGGACGGCGCTGGCGATGACCGACCGCTCCTCGGCGATGCCGCTTGACGAGTGTCACTGCGTGCTCGCCCCCGATCGGCTACAGCGTGCTCCACGCGCAGCCTCATCGCCCGGGTAGTCGGCCGAAGGACGCGGGCAGCAGTTCCACGGGGCCCTGACCGGCGCCGGACTCGTCGATGTGGACATCACCGAGACGCACCGGTCCACACCCACGCCGTCGCGGGCGATCGTCCGCGCCCGCAAGCCGTTGGCGTAGGTTTGCCGCACTGGTCCGGACCGCGGGGGGACGCCGTGAGCATCGAGTTCCTGTTGACGACATTCATCGTCGTGGTGACACCCGGTACCGGCGTCCTCTACACCCTGTCGGCGGGCCTGTCGCGCGGTGCCCGAGCGAGCGTCGTCGCCGCGGTCGGCTGCACGCTCGGCATCGTTCCGCACATGGTGGCGGCGATCACGGGTCTCGCCGCGCTGCTGCACACGAGTGCGCTCGCATTCCAGATCCTGAAGTATCTCGGCGTGGCCTATCTGCTCTACCTCGCCTGGAGCACACTGACGGACAAGGGCGTACCCGTTGCGGACGAGCAGACCGGCCCGCGTTCTGCGATCAAGGTCATCACCTCCGGCGTGTTGATCAACATTCTCAACCCGAAGCTGACGATCTTCTTCTTCGCATTCCTGCCACAGTTCGTCAGCACCACCGCACCGAGCGCGTTGTGGCACATGGTGCAGCTCAGCTCCGTCTTCATGCTCGTCACGTTCGCCGTCTTCGTGGTGTACGGGATATTCGCCGCCACCGTCCGCCAGCGCGTGATCTCCAGTCCTCGCGTGATGAGCTGGATGCGTCGCGGCTTCGCCGGTTCGTTCGTCGCGCTCGCGGGCAGGCTGGCGCTCACCGAGAGGTGAGGGCAGTCCCGCCCCCAGTCGCACTCTGACAGGGAAAATCTGACTATAGTCGATGACCACCGTGATAGACTTCCAGGATGAGTGAGGTGACCGTCCAGGCGAGCACGTTCAAGGCACGGATCCTCGGCCTGCTGGACGAGGTTGCTCGTTCCCGGACTACAGTGCTGATCACCAAGCACGGCAAGCCGGTGGCCAGGCTCGTCCCGATCGACGACGAACCGGCACCGACTCAAGGCTCGGTCACCCTGCTCGTGGAGGACGACGAGCTGCTCTTCTCGACGGGTGAGCGGTGGGATGCCGACCAAGCACCCGTCTGACGTCCTCCTCGACACGCACGCGTTGCTGTGGTGGCAGGCAGGCTCGCGGAAGCTGTCCCACCGAGCCAGCCTCACCATCGAGACGGCCAACCGCCTTCTGGTGAGCCCGATCTCGTGCTGGGAAGTCGCCATGCTCGTCGCAAAGGGTCGGGTCCGGCTTGACCGCCCGACTGCGACATGGGTGCGGGACCTGTTGGTTCAGGAGCGTGTTTGCGAGGCCGAGCTCACGCCGTCGATCGCGGTGGCCGCAGCAGAGCTGACCGACTTCCACGGCGATCCCGCGGATCGCATCCTCTACGCCACGGCCAGATCGGTGCAGGCCGAGCTGCTCAGCAAGGACGAGTTGCTGCAACGGTACGGCGCCGAGCAGGCTGACGTGGGGGTGGTGTGGTGAAGGGGCGTCGTCCGCGCCGGTAGGCAGTAGCTCCCGATGAGGAGGTCCGCGACCATGGTCGATGTCATCGGTGCCGGCTTCGGACGCACCGGCACCGCGTCGCTCAAGGTCGCGCTGGAGCATCTCGGCCTCGGTCCGTGCCACCACATGTTCGAGGTCATCGCGCACCCCGAGCTCGTTGCCCGATGGGAGCGGGTGACGGCCGGCGAGGACGTCGGCTGGGACGAGGTATTCGAAAAGCTACCGGTCCACAGTGGATTGGCCAGGCTGTGCATACTGGCGGGAGCTGGCGGCTGCCTACCCGGACGCCAAGGTCATCCTCACCCGCGAACACGGGCAGATCGAGGAGACCTACGCCGCCATGCTGGCAGCCATTGAGGCCTGACACCGGGCGAACAGTCAGTCGTCACCGGTGTCTCACGACCAGCTCAGAGGGGGTGCCGAGAAATCGGCGTCCCCTCTGGCTACTCAACTCGGTCTGACCGCGGAACGGCGAACAACGCGTGGGGGATCCCTGCCCTTGCGCCGTCCGAAGCGGTCAGGTCGGTTGGCTGGGTGGGCGACGGCCGCTCGGCCCTTCGGCTCCTCCCACTCCTCCTGCCGGCCCAGGGCGGTGATGTCGAGGAGGTGGTAGCCGGTCATCATCACCTCGACGCCGCGACCGAACGTCGAGTAGGTGTGGAAGACCTGGTCGCCGTCACGCAGGAAACAGCTGAGCCCGGGCTGTTCGCCGACGTACTCCGTCATCCATGACAGCCCTGCCGCGACCAGTTCGTCGGCGTCCCGGTAGTTGTAGTCGGCGGGTGCCACGGTCGGGTCGAGCGTGACATGGAAGTCGTAGTTGAACTCGCTGCCATAAGACGAATACCAGGGAAACGTCCACCCCTTGGCTTCGCGCATCGTCTGCAACTTCGGGTACGGCGCGCGCGACACGGCGGCGAATGCCGTGCCGCGCTTGCCCAGGTGTGTCAACACGCCACTGCTGAGCTCATCGGCCATGGCGCTGCAGCTGTTGCAGCCCTCCTCCCAGGACGGGTCGAACATGAAGTGCTGGACGACGAGCTGCCGGGCGCCGTCGAACAGGTGGAGCAAACCGACCTCGCCGTCCGGTCCGGTGAACCGGTAGTTCTCGTCGATCCGCACCATCGGCAACCGCCGCCTATCGGCGTTGAGTACATCGCGGGCGCGGGTCAGGCCGGCATCGGGCCGTCGTCCACCGGCCGGATCTCGACCGTGGGGCACCCCGGCCACGACCTGACCAGCCGCAGCGCCTCGTCGAGGTCGGCGACGTCGATCTCGACGAAACCACTGATGACCTCCTTGCCCTCCAGGAAGGGCCCGTCGGTCACGACCGCGTCACCGCCGTCCATCCGAACCGTGGTGGCCGCGTGCGCGGGCTGCAGCTTCGCGCCGCGGTTCGACATCCTGTCGGCGTGCTCGGCGAACCAGCGCCAGACCTGCTCGTAGGCCTGCCGGCGTTCGGCGTCGTCCTTGGCCTCCCACGCCTTCTGGTACTGCTCGGTCTCGACGAACATCAACACGTACTTCACCAGTACCACGTCCTGACTCATATGACGAACGGCCACCGGCGCATTACGACACGGTTGGCGATTCGGGTGGCGATGAGCGCGGGGACAGGTGGTCGGCGAGAAGTATCCCGGCGGCCGCGCGGGCGCTGGCCGCGGCGTGCGCCTCGCCCACGATGGAGTAGCTGACGATGGCTCCCTCGTGCAGGCTCAGCAGCTGCACGGCGAGCTCGCCCGGGTCCCGGGCTCCGGCCTCGGCGAGCAGCTCGCGGAACAGGTCACGCAGCCACCGCTTCTCCGCTTTGATCACGTGTCGGGCGGGGTGCTCGGGTTCGGGCAGCTCGGCGAAGGCGTTGACGAAGCTGCAGCCCCTGCTGTCCGGTCCGAGCCACTCGGGCAGCACGTCGAACGGCACCAGCACACGGACTGCCGGATCGGGGTGCCCGTCGTCCAGGCGCGCGGTGACCAGCGCCCGCCAACGGCGGTCACGGGCCTGCAGATAGGCCACGACCAGGCCGTCCTTCGAGCCGGCGCCGCGGTCTGGCACGGCTCGTCGCTGCCCGAGCCTCCCCGCCGTCGCGGGACGACCGGGAGGGCACCATCGGGGATCGCGCGGATGGAGATCATCCGCCACCCGGACGCGGTCGGTGGGCGCCGGCAGGCCGAACCCGAGTCGTCGCGATTCGGCGGCGACTGGCGGTCACCGGCGTGAGGTGGGTCCCCGACCCCCTACTCGTGATACTGCTCGTACGACGGGTGCGGGGCCAGCGCGCGCGCAGGAACGCCTCGGCGTGGGCATGCTCCGGGGCGAGCTGGCTTCCGCGGTGACGGTCATGGCCGATCACCGCGTCGAGACCCACGGAAGCTTCTTCCTCCCCCACCTCCGTCCGGGGCAGTCCCTGCTCGACGTCGGCTGCGGCCCGTGACGGCCTCCGGGGGACGGGATCTCGGCGCCCGAGTGACAGCTGCGCGTCGGCCCCTCGTGCGATACTGGCTGGCGATCCGAGGAGGCCCAGTGACCGCCCTTCCCCTGCAGCGTCCGCGCTTGCTGACGGTCGCCGAGTTCGCCGCACTGCCGGAGGACCCGGAGGCCCGTTACGAGCTGCAGGAGGGCCACGTCGTGATGTCACCGCGGCCGAGACCGAAGCATCAACTGTGCCTGCGGGCGCTGGCATCGCGGCTCGAGGAGCAGCTGCCGGCCGGGGTCGAGGTGCTGCCCGAGGTCGATATCGATCTCGAGCTGGTGTCGCCGCCGCGGCCCGGGTTCGTGCGAGCACCCGATCTCGTGGTCGTATCCCGCGAGACGCTCGTCCGCGTCGAGGACGGCGGTCTCATCCGGGCGAGCGAGGTGGCGCTTGTCGTCGAGATCATCTCGCCGGGCACCCACCGGACCGACACGGTCATCAAGCACGGCGAGTACGCCGACGCGGGGATCCCGCACTACTGGATCATCGACATCGAGCACGGCGTCTCGCTCACCGCCTGTCACCTGGCCGGGGAGTTCGGCTACCTCGACGCGGCCGCACGCACCGGCACGGCCACCATCGACGAGCCGTTCAGCGTGCGGCTCGACCTCGACGCACTGCTCTGACTGTCGGCAGACACCGGGGTCTACCTCGACTGGGCGTTCCACTTCCACGCCGACCGCCCCGACGTCGCGGTGTGCTGCCGGAGCGCGTCGCCGCCGCAGCCGTCTCCGGCGGCGCTCTGCGTCCTCGGGTTCGCCGTGCTCGCGGCGGCGAACACGTCGTTCCCCTCGCGAGCGGCGAGCTGACTCTCTCAGGCCGCCTGCGGCTGCGCGCCGGCGCGCGGCTCGACCGGCTGGCTGACGAAGCGGGCCCAGGCGACGAACCCGGCGAGCAGCCCCAGTAAGACGGTCTGGATGACTACCAGGTACGTCCCGATGACGATGTTCGCGACGGTCGCGCCGAGCATCACGACGACCAGTCCACTGGCGGCCAGCGGCGTCAGCATGGGCACGATCCGGGTGGCAGCGGGCAGGATCAGGCCGAGCGCACCGAGCACCTCGGCGACGCCCGCGATCCGGAGCAGGATCACCGGGACCCCTTGGGACATCAGCTCCATCTCGGCGGTCGGGATGAGCAGCTTCATCCCGCCGATGAAGAGGAACGCCAGCGCCAGCAGCGCCGAAACGACCCACACCGTGATCTTCACGTCGATTACCCCATTCCCTGTTCACGCCCGCCGCTCGGGTCCCCGGACGGCACAATCGGGTAGACGGGACGGAGCATCGAAACTCATCGCTCGATCCCGGATGGCAGCGGCACATCTCCGGCATGGCCTGTGTCCCGTGACCAAGGAGGTCGGCCCGCTGACCCGCATCGAGGACGACAGGCGCGAGCTCATCGTCTGGGCTGTCGGCTGCGCGGAGCGAGCACTGCCACTCTTCGAGGAGACATCGCTCGTTCACGATGTTCCGCCGGCGAAGCTGATGCTCGCCGACCTCGATCCGTTGCTGGTCGTATCCGGCCGGGATCAGCACGTCATCGCAACCGTTGATCTGACCGCCAGCTGTGGCGGCCCGCGGTGTGCCCGGCTGCGCCCTGCCGGCGTTGGAGCTGACCGCGGTTCCATTACACACGTAGGGCGAGATCCACCAGCGACGGTGGCTGACCACCGCCGTCCGGTCAGGCGGGCTCGAAGAGCTCGGCATTGAAGTCCCGAAAACCGGCCTCGACCACCAGGGCGACGTGCTTTAGCCTCTGTTGCATATTTCTTGCAACTAGGAGAGCGATGGTCACCTCGTCCCCGCCGACCACGCATGCCGATGCCGCCGCTGCGGACAACGGCGAGGTCCGTCCGGCCGCGTCCGTCGTGATCGAGGTCTTGGCGTTCCGGCTGGATGGGAACGGGTGGCTGGCCTGCCGCGACGCGCGAGTCCGGTGGCAGCCGCCCGCCGAGCCGGATGAGCTCGCGCTGCGCACCGCGGGCATCACCCGTGACACTCCCGAGTGGACGGTCAGCCACTCGACCTCGTGGCGGTACGACCCCGCTGGGGTGCTCGTGCTGACCTACGCGCTGGCTCCGGACCCCGATCCGCAGCAGCCCGCCGTCGCACTGCCACGTGCCGGGGTGCTCTGCTCCGGCGACCCGCTGCATCCGCGCCCCGAGGCGCTGCACGCACATCACGTCGCCGCGCATGCCGTGCGCCACCTGGCTCACCTCGCGGTGTCCGATCCGACGGTGCGCGACGCCGCGAGCCACCGTCCCGAGCTGTGGCGGGTCATCGCCGACGCGGGTGCAGCGATGGCCGTCGGGTCGCACACCGAGATCCACGCGCGCCGGCACGAAGCGTGACGCGCCTGAGCAGCAGCGACCGGTACGGCCCCGATAGGCTTGGTCGCCGTGATCGACCTCAAGGTGCTGCGCGAGAGCCCCGAGACCGTGCGCGCCTCGCAGCGCGCCCGCGGCGAGGACATCGAGGTGGTGGACGCGCTGCTGGCCGCCGACGAGCGCCGCCGGGCGGCCGTCGCGCGAGCCGATTCGCTGCGGGGTGAGCAGAAGTCGCTGGGCAAGCAGGTCGGCAAGGCCCGCGACGGTGAGCGCGACGAGCTGCTGGCCCGCGCCAAGCAGCTCGCGGCCGACGTCAAGGCCGCCGAGGGCGAGCAGGCCGTTGCCGAGGAGGCCCTCGTGGCCGCGCACCGCGCCGTGCCCAACGTCATCATCGACGGTGTCCCCGCCGGCGGCGAGCAGGACTTCGCGGTGCGCGAGCACGTCGGGCAGCCGTCGACCTCCGACTTCGCGCCGCGTGACCATCTCGAGCTGGGCACCGCGCTGGGCCTGCTGGACACCGAGCGCGGCGCGAAGGTCTCCGGCTCCCGGTTCTACTTCCTGACCGGTCTCGGCGCGCAGCTGCAGCTGGGCCTGCTGCAGGTGGCCGTGAACCAGGCCGTCGCGGCGGGGTTCACGTTGATGATCCCGCCCGTGCTGGTTCGGCCGGAGATCATGGAGGGCACCGGGTTCCTGGGTGAGCACGCCACAGAGGTCTACCGGCTGCGCGACGACGATCTCTATCTCGTGGGCACCTCCGAGGTGCCGCTGGCCGGTTACCACTCCGACGAGATCCTCGACCTCTCGGCGGGGCCGCGCCGTTACGCGGGCTGGTCGTCGTGCTTCCGCCGCGAGGCGGGCTCGCACGGCAAGGACGTGCGCGGGATCATCCGGGTCCACCAGTTCGACAAGGTCGAGATGTTCACCTACTGCCGGCCGTCGGAGGCCGCCGACGAGCACGATCGGCTGCTGGGCTGGGAGGAGCAGATGCTCGCGGCGGTCGAGGTGCCCTACCGTGTCATCGATGTCGCGGCGGGTGACCTGGGGACGTCGGCGGCGCGCAAGTTCGACTGCGAGGCCTGGTTCCCGTCGCAGCAGGCCTACCGCGAGCTGACGTCCACCTCGAACTGCACCACGTTCCAGGCGCGGCGGCTCAACATCCGTTACCGCGACGACGACGGCCGCCCCCGGATCGCGGCCACCCTGAACGGGACGCTGGCCACCACGCGGTGGCTCGTGGCGATCCTGGAGAACCACCAGCAGGCCGATGGCTCGGTGCGGGTCCCGGAGGCGCTGCGGCCCTACGTCGGCGGGCGGGAACTGCTGACCCCCTGACCGGTCAGCCCCGCGCCCGGACCTGTTCGGCGAGCTTGCGGTCCAGCGAGACGCGCACCAGTGCGGCCGCGACCCGGCCGAGCTCGCCGTCGGGCACCCGCTTCGCGAGCTCGGCGGCGTCCTGCGGCAGCTCGACGGCCTTCGCGCCGTCGAGGGCCTTGCCGTCGAGGTAGGGGCGCAGCTCCGGCCAGATGTCCTGCGCCTCCCGGCAGAAGATGTGCGCCCCGACGGGGCCGAGCCGCGGGAACTGCTGCAGCAGGCTCCGGATCTCGGCGGGCTCCCGCGAGGCCTCGTCCCGCAACCGGCGCAGGTCACCGCGGTAGCGATCCAGTGCCAGCTGCGCGCCCTGCCCGAGCGCGGTGGCGGTGCTCTCGTCGTAGCGGACGTAGTGCCCGCGGCCCAGCGCGTCGACCCGCTGCTGCCACGTCGCGTCGAGCATCCGCTGCGGGGTGCCGAACCCGGAGCCCACCAGCTCCCGCGTCGCGGCGACGGCGATGTCGGCCTTGATGCGGGTGGACAGCAGCACCGAGAGCACCAGCAGCCGGTACAGCGGCGCGGGGGTGTTCTTGAGCTTGATCCCGGCCTGGTCGGCGTAGGTCCGGCCGGCCCGCTCGAGCAGGGTGCGAACCGTAGCGTCCATGTCGTCACCGTGCCACCGCAGCCCGCGAGGCGCGCGTCCGGGAGCGGCACACACTGCGTACCGGAGGCGCGGACACTCCGGCGCTGTCGGGCCGCCCCCGTAGTGTGCAAGGCATGGAGAGGCCTCGGCTGGTCGCGTCGGATGTGGATGGCACCCTGCTCGACCCGACCGAGCGCGTCACCCAGCGGACCCGCGCCGTCGTCGATCGGGTGGTCGCGGCAGGCATCCCGTTCGTGCTCGTCACCGGGCGGCCGCCGCGGTGGGTCCCGCGGATCGTCGCGCAGCTCGGCAGGCCCGGGCTCGCGGTGTGCGCGAACGGCGCGATGATCTACGACGCCGCGGCCGACCGGGTCCGGCACGCCGTCACCCTCGACCCGCTGGCGCTGCGCGACGCGGCCGATGCCGTGCGCATCGCGCTGCCGGATGCGAAGCTGGCCGTCGAGCGCCCCGGAACAAGCGCCTGGGACCGTGCCGACCAGCAGTTCCTCGCCGAGCTCGACTACACCCACCCGTGGCCGGGCGGCGACTCGGCGGCCGCACCGCGCGACGAGCTGCTCGGCCATCCCGCCACGAAGCTGCTCGTCCGCCAGCCGGGGGTGAGCAGCGATGTGATGGCGCGCGCCGTCACCGAGGTGCTGGGGACCGCGCTGGACGTCACCTTCTCCACCGGGCATGGTCTCGTCGAGATCTCCGCCAAGGGCGTCACCAAGGGCAGCGGGCTCGCCCTGATCGCCAAGGAGCTCGGCATCGCGGCCGACGACGTGGTCGCATTCGGCGACATGCCCAACGACCTGTCGATGCTGCACTGGGCGGGCTGCGGGGTGGCCATGGCCAACGCGCACCCGGCGGTGCTCGACGTCGCCGACGAGATCACCGCTCCCAACTCCGAGGACGGCCTCGCGCTCGTGCTCGAGCGCTGGTTCTGACCGGCCCCACCGCTGCGCGGTGTCCGTGAGCTCGACGGCATGGGGCTCGCAGGGGCCCGCAACCCCCACGGCGTCGCGCTCGTGGACGTCGAGCTGGTGGACGCGGCCGTCACGCCGGGCGCGCCGTGCCTCCGATGCGCGGGAACGGGGTGGTGGAGAAGATCACCTCCACGGGCACCTCGAAGTACTCGGC
>WHSY01000059.1:0-5866 GCA_009379815.1 Pseudonocardiaceae bacterium | reverse complement strand
TCGGCGATCCGCAACGCCAGGTACAGGCTGGGGCTGTACTCGCCGCGTTCCAGGTAGCCCACGGTCTGGTAATGCACCCCGAGCGCCTCGGCGAGCTGGCGCCGCGAGATGCCCCGCTCGGCGCGCAGCACCGCGATGCGGTTGTGGATGGTCTCGCTCATACGCCCCAGTCCTGCATGGCGCGCTGGCGGCGTGCCTCCATGGCCGATCCCGACTCCCGGCGGGCCATCCGCCGCAGCACCGGCGGCGCCAGCAGCAGCCCGACGACCGCCCAGGCAGCCAGCACGCCGATCGTCTCCAGGGTCCGCCAGGACGCGCCGATCTCCGCGGCGACGGCGGCGTCGGGCAGCAGTGCCGAGCGCATGCCCAGCCCCAGCCAGTAGACCGGGAACAGCTGGGCGATCACCTGCAGCCACCCCCACACCGCGGAGATCGGGTAGAAGATCCCCGAGATGGCGGTCAGGCCGACGATGGGCAGCATCGTGAACCCGAACGTCGACTGCGGGGTCTTGGTCAGCGAGCCGATCACCGCGCCCCAGGGCAGGGTGGCGAGCAACCCGAGCGCGAGCACCCAGACCAGCGTCAACCAGCCGGCGATGCCCACCACCGCCAGCTCGGGGAGCAGGAAGAGCCCGGGAATCAAGATGATCAGCAGGCTGGGGATCGCGTCCAGCGATACCTGGACCACCCGGCTGACGAGGTAGCCGACCATGCCCTGCGGCACCGCCTTGGCGCGCAGCAGGGTGCCATCGATGCGGTGCATGGACAGCTGGGACGCGGCGCCGATCACGCCCCCGAAGGCCACCAGCATCCCGAGCATGCTCGGGAGCGTCATCATCGCCAGCGGGGTTCCGGCGACGGTGGAGCCGCGTTGGAAGGCGAGCACCGTCAGGAAGACGGCGGCGATGAAGACGGTGAACCACTGGTCCGAGCTGAACAGGGTCTGCCGGAACTCCCGCAGCCCACGGTCGAGCCCGAGCCGGACGGCGTGCACGGTGGGGCTCACGGCGCGATCACCTCCGCGGCGTCCTGCCCGGTCTCGTGGCGGTGCACCAGGGCCATGTAGGTGTCCTCCAGGGTCGCCCGGCGTACCTCCAGGTCTGCGATCTCCTCGCCGTGCTGGGCGAACAGCTCGCGGACGAACCGGGTGGCGTCGTCGGTCGCGTGCACGAAGCGCTCGCCGTCGCGGCTCCACTTGACCTCGGCCTGGCCGGAGACCTGGCGGGCGAGTGCCTCGGCACTGCCGTCGGCGACGATCCGGCCGGCGGCCAGGATCAGGATCCGGTCGGCCAGCTTCTCCGCCTCGGCGAGGTCATGGGTGGTGAGCAGGATCGTGGTGTCCTCCAGATCGGACAGCCGGTGCACCACGTCGTGGAACTCGCGCCGGGCGTGCGGGTCGAAGCCCGCCGTCGGCTCGTCCAGGAATAGCAGCTCGGGCCGGCCGATGATGCCGATCGCGACATCGAGCCGGCGCCGCTGCCCGCCGGACAGTGTCGCGATCCGCTGCTCCGCGTGCTCGCCGAGACCGACCCGCTCGATCAGCTCGTCGGCGTCCAGGGGACGGGTGCGCTCCGGCGAGGAGTACGGCTCGTAGTAGCGCCCGAGGTGACGGAGCAGCTCGCAGACCTTCCACCGGCCGTGGTCGCGCCAGGACTGCAGCACCACGCCCAGCCGCGACCGCCACCGCTCGTCCCCACCCGCCGGGTCGACCCCGAGCACGCTGACCTCGCCGGCCGAGCGCATCCGGAACCCTTCCAGGATCTCGATGGTCGTGGTCTTGCCGGCACCGTTCGGCCCGAGCAGGGCGAGCACCTCGCCGCGGCGGGCGGTGAAGCCGACACCGGAGAGCACGTCCGTCGACCCGTACCGCATCCACAGGTCACGAACGTCGATCGCCGACGCCTCGTCGCCCGCCCCGGCGTTGCCGGCGCGCCCGCCCAGCTCATTGACCACGGTCATGCGCCATCCCTCCACCGAAGCCTGCGCCAGGCTATAGCAGAGATACTACGAAAGGTAAGACTTGTATGTCCATCCGATTCGGGTGGTCCGCGCCGCCGGATCCGCTGGTTATGTCACTATCGGGGCTGCTCGGCGGTGGTGTCTGCGAAGGGGGCGGGGTGACCGCAGCGCAGCGACCGGTCCGCGTGGTGCTGGCCGACGACGAGAGCCTCGTGCTCGACGGCCTGACCGCCGTCCTGGAGCCGCATCCGGACATCGACGTGGTGGGCCACGCCTGTGACGGTGACGCCCTGCTCGCGCTGGTGTACGAGCAATACCCGGACGTCGTGCTGCTCGACGTGCGGATGCCGGGGATGGACGGCCTGACGGCGCTGCGCTGGCTGCCGGCCATCCCGCCGCCCTACTGCGCCGTGCTGACCACCTTCGATCTCGACAGCTACGTCGACGAGGCGCTGCGGGCCGGGGCGCACGGCTTCCTGCTCAAGGACACGGCCCCGGCGGTGCTGGCCAACGCGGTGCGCGACCTCGCCGCGGGCGGGGCGGTGATCGATCCGCGGATCGCGGCCAGGCTGCTGCCGCGACTGCGTACGCTCCCGGTCAGTCGAGGCTTCGAGGAGCTGTCGCAGCGGGAGCGGGAGGTGCTGATGCTGCTCGGACAGGGCGCGTCCAACGCGACGATCGGGCGCGAGCTGGCGATCTCGGAGTCCACCGTCAAGGGCCACGTCACGCATGTGCTGGTCAAGCTGGCGGTGGAGAACCGGGTGCAGGCGGCGCTGATCGCCAAGCGGCTGCGGGAGTCCGAGCGGTGAGCACGCTGCGCCGGGTGTGGCCCGACGTGGCGCTCGCGGCCGCGACGGTGGTCGTGGTGCTGCTGCCGCCCGGCCACGCGTCGTGGGAGTACGTGACGGCTGCGGTGGCCGGTGCGTTGCTGGTGGCGCGGCGGTGGTGGCCCCGCTCCGTGCTGCTGTGCTGCGTGCCGGCCGCGATCGGGGGCCTCGGGATGGTCCCGATGGGGGTCGCGGTGCACGGCCTGGCCCGGCAGCGGCGCCGGCTGCGCGAGCTGTGGCCGTGGTTGCTGCTCGCGCATGCGGCGGTCCTGGTGCCCGCGGTGCGCGCCGCGTGGGAGTCAGGCCCGCTCACGCTGGGCGAGTGGCTGGTCACGGTGCTGCTCATGGGGATCGTGGTGGCCGGCTCGGCGGCGATCGGAGCGCTGCAGACCACCCGCGGCGAGCTCACCGAGCGGGTCGCCGAGCTCGACCGCGCCGTGGCCGACCGTGACATCGCGGTCACCGCGCAGGCCCGGGCCGAGGAGCGCAACCGGATCGCCGGCGACGTGCACGACATCGTGGGGCACTACGCGTCGCTGATCGCGGTACAGGCCTCCGGGCTGGAGGCCCGCACGGCGGATCCCGCCACGGCGGTCACGGCGCGCCGGCTGCGCGAGCTGTCGACGAGCGCGCTCGACCAGATGCGTACCGCAGTGGCGCTGTGGTCGTCCGATGCGCCGCTGGAGCCGCCGGTGCAGGACTGCTGGACGTCCTGGGTGCTGGTGCCCGCCCACGAGGCGCAACAGGCCGGGGTGCCGGTGTGCACCGACGTGGCCGAGGGGATGCCCCGGCCGGGCGCGCCCGAGCTGCGGGTGCTGCGCAGGGTCGTGCAGGAGGGCATCGCCAACGCCGTGCAGCACGGTCGCGGCCCGGTGACGGTGACGCTGGCCGCGCACGGCGAGGGGGTGCGGTTGCAGCTGGGCAACGACATCCCGGACGCCGGGGACATCGCGGTCGAGCCCGCCGAGCCGGACGGCGGGCCGCACGGGCACGGGCTGGCCCACCTCGCCGAGCGGGTCGCCGAGGTGGGCGGCGCGGTGCACGCCGGGCGTGACGGTGAGCGCTGGCTGCTGGCGGCGACGGTGCCCGCGGGCTCGGATCACTTGGCCGGTGAGGCCGTGGCCGCCGCGGCCGACCGCAACCCGGGCAGCAGCGCGTAGCCGTCATCGCCGGGGCACTCGGTGTGGCCCACGTCGCGATGGCCGAACAGCACCGGGACGGACACCTGCGCGCCCTCGGGGTAGCGGGAGGTGCCGCCACCCCGGCAGGTCAGCGTCGTCGTTGCGGTGGGGTCGAGCCCGTGTACGCCGAGCTTCCAGTCCAGGTAGTCCGCCAACGCGCGGCGCTGGGCCTCGCCGGCCTCCTGGCCGGTGTAGCTGCCCATCATGGCGGCGCTGCTGGTGTGGAGGTTGAAGCCGCCGGAGTGCGCGCCGATCACGGCGCGGTCCAGGCCGCCCGCGCGGCCCTCGAACACCTGGCCGTAGCGGTCGACCAGCGCGTGGTAGCCGATGTCGCACCAGCCCAACGTCTGCGCGTGGTAGGCGTAGATCCCCCGGACGATGGCGGGTGAGTCCTCCGGCCCGTAGTCGTTGGCTCCTGCCGTGTGGTGCAGCGCGACCGCCCGCACCCCGTCGCTGTACTGGGGCTGCATGCACCGCAGCGACTCGTCGGCACCCCAGCCCTCGCGGGTGATGACGGGATAGCCGCCGTCGCGCGCGGTCCGCAGTCGGGCGTCGGCGGGGGAGCGGCCCGGGTCGATGAGCACCACGGCGACGTCGGTAGCGGGCGCGCCCCCGCGCAGTGCGCGGACCTGCACCTCGCGGGTGGGGCCCGTCCAGGCGGGCTGGCTGGCCTGGGCGTCGCCCGCCTGCTCGACGGTGAGCCACGCGCCGCCGGGTACCCGCAGCTGCATCACATCCGCTGGTGGCCGGCCGCTGAAGCGCAGCCCGACCATCGAGAACGGCGCCCCGGAGCGAACGGTGCGCACGGGCTCGTCCGAGCGTGCCGACAGCGGGACGGTGCGCTGGGAGACCTCGACCGGCCGGGGCCCACGGTCGGGCCCTGCCGTGGCGGCCGGTGCGGCCAGTATCGACACCGGCAGTGTGGCGAGCAGGCTGAGAAAGGAACGGCGGTTACTCACATCACTCGAGTCTCAACGGTCACAAACACACCGTCTGTCCCACGATGGAGTCACCCTGCGGCGTGGCGGCGTGACAGCAGTCACACCTTGTGCTCACAGCGGCTCCGCCGACGCCCCGGATGTGTCCGGCCCTGCCGGACGGTCCTCTTGAGGTCGGCGGCGTCAATCACCGGTCCCGCGCCTGCGCGACGCGGGCGTCACGCTCGGCCTGGCCTGCGACGGCCCGGCGTGCAACAACGGTCAGGACATGATCGAAACGATGAAGTACACGGCATTGCTGCAGAAGGTGGTGACCCGGCAGCCGGATGCGGTCGTCGCCGAGGAGGTCTTCCGGATGGCGACGCACGGTGGCGCTCGCGCGATCGGGCTCGGCGATCGGCTGGGGCTCGTACGGCCGGGATACCTCGCCGACCTGGTCGTGATCGACCTCCGGGCACCGCACCTGACACCGATGCACGAACCGATCGCCGCTCTCGTGTACGGCGCACGGGGTAGCGATGTGCGGACCGTCCTCGTCGACGGCCGGATCATCGTCCGGGACGGCGCGGTCACCACGCTCGACGAGGAGCGCGTGTGCCGCGAGGTCGGCGAGCGGGCCCACCGCGCCAGGGCAACGGCGTCTCTAGGCGGGTGAAGGAGATCTCCCGGAGCCACTGACGAGGTAGTCCAGGTCGGCCTGCGCCCGAGTACTCCTCCGTCGGACCTGCGCGACCCGCAGAATGGCTCCCGTGCACGTGATGGTGGTGGGTGGCGGGGTCATCGGGCTGGCCGTGGCGCGGGAGCTGGGCGCGGCCGGGCACGACGTGACCGTCTGCGAGAAGGAGGACGGCTGGGCGCGGCACCAGACCGGCCGCAACAGTGGGGTGGTGCACTCCGGCCTCTACTACCGGCCCGGCAGCCTCAAGGCACGGACCTGCGTGGCGGGGGCGCGCTCGATGGT
>WHSY01000599.1 GCA_009379815.1 Pseudonocardiaceae bacterium | reverse complement strand
CGCAGCACAAACGTACGACACGTCGGTCTTATCCTCGACGGGTGGCACGCACGCGCATCTCCACACCCGCGTCGGCGGTCCTCGTCGCCTGGGGGAACGCCTGGCTCGCCGGCCACTGTGGCACGGACGAGGTGGTCGACGCACTCGAACGCGAGCACGGCCCGCAGGTCGCCGGCGGTGCCGAGGAGCATCCGGCCCTGCCGCCGCTGGCAGAGCTTCCGCTGGGTCGGCTGCTCGCCGAGCTGCGCGGCCACGGCCTGTCCGCGTTCCGGCTGGCGCTGCCCGTCCCCGGTGACCCGCTGGGTCTGCCGGGTCCCGCGGCCTTCAACAGCACGGCGATCGAGGCCGGCGAGGCGGCCCTCGTCGAGCTCGCCGACACGCCCCTCGGTCTGGTCCCGGTGACCGACGTCCGCGGGTCCTCCTACGCCGGCCTGCGCTGGACCGGACACGCACTGGCCGAGGCGGCGGCGGCGACGCCCACCCTCCCAGAGGCCGAGCAGCATCTCGCGCTGACGCTGCGCGAGGCGGCGGACACCCTGCTGGAGCT
>WHSY01000598.1 GCA_009379815.1 Pseudonocardiaceae bacterium | reverse complement strand
CGGAGCCGGTGCCACCTACTGGCTCGGTACGGGACAGGACGAGACGACGGTGAGCGGCCCACCCACCAAGGGCAGCAACGCCCAGGCACCGGCGGGCGGCGTGGCCGAGGTCGCGAAGAAGGTGCTGCCCAGAGTGGTCTCGATCAGCACGCAAGGCGGCACAGCGGAAGGCGAGGGCTCCGGCGTCGTGATCAGCTCGTCAGGGCGCATCCTCACCAACAACCACGTCGTCGTGAGCGCGAAGCAGGGCGGCGACGTCACGGTCACGTTCCACGGCGGCAAGCGCGCAACGGCGGAGGTCGTCGGCACCGACCCGTCCAGCGATCTCGCCGTCATCGAGGCCAGCGGCGTCTCAGGACTGCAGCCAGCGAGCCTCGGCGACTCGGATGCGCTGCAGGTCGGCGCGCCCGTGGTGGCGATAGGGTCACCGCTTGGCCTGTCCGGAACCGTAACCTCGGGCATCGTCAGTGCCGTGAACCGACCGGTACGTACCGGGGGGTCCGGTGGCAACCCGTTCGGCGGCGAGCAGCAGAGCGCCGTCATCGAC
>WHSY01000597.1 GCA_009379815.1 Pseudonocardiaceae bacterium | reverse complement strand
CTTGCGCAACGCGTCGCGCACGGTGTGCCGGCTGACCTGATACTCCTCGATCAGCTCGTGCTCGCTCGGGAAGCGCACCTCGAAGCTGCCGGCGGCCAACCGCTGTTCGAGGTCCTGGTGCAGCTGCGCCCACAGCGGCAGCGGGCTGGATCGGTCCAGCCGTGCCGCGCCTCTCGCCATGGCCCGCCCCGTACATTCGCCGATGCTGTCCGGTTGCCCGGACTACGGTACATAGCATGGCACCGGACGCGGAGGGCCCGCGCTCGCGGTGGCGCAGGCTACCGCCGCTGCGACAGGTCGGCAGCGACCCCGACTACCGGTTCACCCTGGCCAACGAGCGGACCCTGCTCGCCTGGTTGCGTACCGCGCTCGGGCTGGTCGCCGGCGCGGTCGCGCTGGCCGGGCTGCTGCCCGAGTTCGGTCCGCAACCGGTCCGGATCGGGCTCGCCGTGGTCCTGCTCGCGCTGGCGCTGCTGGCCGTAGCGGCGGTGCTGCTGGCGGTGGGCGTGCTGGTGGCCCGGTTGTTGCGCCGGGTTCGCTGATCACGG
>WHSY01000596.1 GCA_009379815.1 Pseudonocardiaceae bacterium | reverse complement strand
AGACGGACTCACAGTAGCAGCAGCCGCGGCACACCGGCGAACGGGATATACCTCCGCGCTGGCGGCGACCGTGCAGCGAGCTGGTCGGCCGGACACGCGGGCGGCAGTGCGTGCGCGGGCTGCGGGTAGCTCTGTCCCGCGCGGCCGCGCATAGTGGTGGGTGACGCCGCTGTCCGCTCAGGGAGTAGGCGATGGCCGCCACGCCGTGGATCCTGCACGTCGATCTCGACCAGTTCCAGGTCGCGGTCGAGGCGGAGACACCGGCCGGCTCGCCGAGCGCTTCGGGCCGGCGACCGGCCCGTGGCTTCGGCAGCTCGCCCGCGGTGTGGGCGACACCGCGGTGACGACCACGCACGCCGATATCGTCCGTGAGCTCATCGACGGCTTGGGCGGCAACGACCACGACCTGGTGGGCGACTCCCGGTGGTGGGCCAACCACCTGGCCCGCGTGCCGCAGGCAGCGGATCTTTCACGAGGTGACTATCGGCCGACCTGGCTCGCCTCTGCCGGTCACCGATCTCTTGAGAGATCACAACGGGTGAGCGATGG
>WHSY01000595.1 GCA_009379815.1 Pseudonocardiaceae bacterium | reverse complement strand
GGCCGCCGTCAAGAAGATCGCGGCCCGGTCGTCGTAAGACAGAGCCCGCCAGGCCGGGGCCGCCTCCTTCGCCGCGGCTATTGCGGCCCGGGCGTCGTCCTGGTTCGCGTTGCCCATGACGCCTACCACGTTGGCGCGAGCATGGGGCTGGACCTGGTCGATGTCATCGCCACCGCCGTACTTCTCGGCGCCGCCGATCGTGCAGGTCAGCTGGTGTTGCCGGGCGGCCAGCTCGGCGAGCTTGGCTTCGATGTCAGCGCGCTCGGGTGTTCCCGGCGCGTACGTGAGCACCGGCTCGTTGAGCGGAAACGGTACGTGGGTCACGGCGTCCATGGTCCTCAAACACTCCTTGCAACGGGTCTCGTTGGCTGTCTCTAAGCGTCGACTGCCATCGTGTCATTAGCCGGCTATCCCGCGTCGGCGAGCTGCGCCAACGCCCGCTCGGTCGTCCAGGTGGACGTCTCCAGAACGCGCAATCGGCGGGACACGTCCATCACGTTGGCGCCGATGGCGCGCAGGTCGTCCGGGCTCGGACCCAAAACGGCGACCT
>WHSY01000594.1 GCA_009379815.1 Pseudonocardiaceae bacterium | reverse complement strand
AACGCCAGCTGCCGACGATCTTCGAGCAGCTCGGCGGGGCATCGGGAGCGCTCGCGACGGTCCTGCCGGTGGTCGTGTTCGTGCTGCTGAACTCCGTGGCCGGCTTGCAGGTGGCGATCTGGTCCGCGCTGGGCTCGGCGGTGCTCATCGGCGTGTGGCGGCTGGCCCGGCGCGAGCGGCTGCAGCCGGCGGTCTCCGGCGTGCTCGGGGTCGGCGTGTGCGCGCTGATCGCCTACCGAACGGGCGAGGCCCGAGGGTTCTTCCTGTACGGCATCTGGTTCAGCCTGGTCGCCGGGCTCACCGGGTGCTGCGCAGTTACCAGATCGCGACCGCGGTCTGGTCGGTGTTCTTCCTCGCCCGGTTCGGCGTGCAGCAGTGGCTGTACGACGCGGACGAGACCGGGTGGTTGGGGGCCACCCGGCTGCTGATGGGCCTGCCGCTCACCGCGGTCGCGCTGGGGCTGACCATCTGGCTGGTGCGCAGGGCCACCCGCGCCGACGCCGAGGGGCACCGGGGCGCGGCCGCTTCGGGCGGCTGACCGGCCTCAGAT
>WHSY01000593.1 GCA_009379815.1 Pseudonocardiaceae bacterium | reverse complement strand
CATGTCGGACCCGTCGGCGTGGGCCAGCAGGTCGGCCACGATCTCCTCGTCGGACAACGCCTGATAGGTGCCATCCAACAAGCCCGAGTACACCGCCGAACGCAGCTGCTTGACGCTGCCCGGGTGCCCGGCGCGTTTCGCCGCCCGGGCCAACGCCTCCACATGTTCGACCGCGGACCGGGCATCGGCCTGCGGCAGAATCACCCCAGACACATTCGCGGTGCCGTCATCATTGACCCGCCCGACCACATCCCGCTCCCGCACCCCCGCCTCATACCGGCGCCGCGCCCAGTCCGGATCCACCGCGATCGCCAGCTTCTTGATCCGGGCGGCCAACTCACCCGGAGCGAGGCGCGCAGCCTTGGGCAGGAGCCGGTCGCAGATGGTCTGCCGCTGCGCCGGGGTCAGGTCGGTGGCCACATGGGCGAACACCCACGCCTTGCCCCGATCAATCCGACCCTCCGCCAGCGCCGCCCACACGTCCGGGAGATCCTCCACCAGCCGCAGCGCGAAGCCGTACTCCTTACCCGCGAACCCCCGACCCCAAAAC
>WHSY01000592.1:270-550 GCA_009379815.1 Pseudonocardiaceae bacterium | reverse complement strand
AACGCTGCTCATGACCGATCTACCCCGCCGATCGCTTGATGACGAGGAAGGATTCAGCGCCGCAGTGACGTCCGTTTCACCGGCTGACACGGCTCTCGTGGTGTTCACGTCCGGCACGACCGGTGCGTCGAAGGGTGCGATGCACTCGCACGTGATCATCCGGAACTGCCTCAACATCGCCCGCGAGCTGCACATCGAGCACGGCGACAGAATCCTCGGGCACATGCCCTTCTACCACATCGCCGGGTTGTGCACCGAGCTCATCCCCGCCTTGCTCCTC
>WHSY01000592.1:0-260 GCA_009379815.1 Pseudonocardiaceae bacterium | reverse complement strand
GTCCACGGGACACATCGTGCTTGAAGAGCGCGTGGATCGGTGGTGCGAGCGTGACACCGGATATCGCCCGCGAAGCCAGGGAGGTGCTCCGGCTCGACAGCCTGCAGGCCGTGTACGGGATGACCGAGACCACCTCCACGACGACATTGAGCCGGTTCGAAGACCCCATCGAGGTGGCGTGCGACAACCGCGGCAGGGTGGTCGGCGATTTCGAGGTGATCGTCGCTGACCCGGAGACGGGCGAACCCGTGCCGACCGGT
>WHSY01000591.1 GCA_009379815.1 Pseudonocardiaceae bacterium | reverse complement strand
CCTCGGCCTCACCGGCCGCGACCCGCACTGGTGGCCGGTACGGTAGCCCCGCGTTCGGCCCTGCGTCTGGCTTGTCGCGGGTTTGGGCACCCTTGCGTCCAGTTGTCGTTCGTTTTTCGAACGATAACCACCCGGCCGAGCCGAGCCGCCATCTCCTGCGCCGGCCCTCTAGACGGCGCGCATCGTTTCTGAGATCGTATACGATCTTAGGAGGAACGATGCCACATCCGCTCGGCCGAGCACCGTCGAAGGTCATCGCGGTGCACGTGAACTACCGCAGCCGCGTCCGCGAGCGCGGCGAGGCGCCCGAGCAGCCGTCGTACTTCCTCAAACCCCCCTCGTCGCTGTCCGGCGGTGGCGACCCGCTGGTCCGGCCGGCCGGGTGCGAGCTGCTCGCCTTCGAGGGCGAGATCGCGCTGGTGATCGGGCAGCGGGCGCGGCGCGTCCCGCCCGAGCAGGCGTGGCGGCACGTCGAGTGGGTCACCGCGGCGAACGACGCGGGCGTGCACGACCTGCGCTACATCGACCGTGGATCCAACCTCCGGTCGAAG
>WHSY01000590.1 GCA_009379815.1 Pseudonocardiaceae bacterium | reverse complement strand
GGTCACCGAGCCAGGGCGACTCGCGGCGACCAGGACGAACCCGCGCACGTCGTCGACACTATTCGCCAGCGCCTGCCGGTAGGCGGCCACCGTCGTGTCGAATCCGAGGTCGCCTGCCGCGAAGTGCGCGCCGTCCCTGAGCAGGGCGCCGTGCGGGGTCCAGGAGTAGCAGCCGGGCTCCCACACCTTCGACGCGACGAGCCCGACCAGCCGCCCGCACACGACCGCGTGGCTAACCACCTCACCACCGTCCGGCTCGGCCAGCCCGTGGAAGATCCGCACGCCGGGGATCATGGTGAGCGGCAGCAGCGCGTCGGCGCCGATCCGGTCGCCGAACCGGCCGTCATCCGTCTCGGACCGGTGACCCTCACCGGGGCGCCCGTACTCGATCTGCGCCACCGCCTCCCTCGGTGCGAGCCGGTCGAGCAGCGCAGCGCGCGCGAAGCGGTGGACGAGCACGCAGGCGGCGCAGAGAGCGGCGAGGAGGCCGATGGCCAGCGGCGGCGCAAGCACCGCGGCGGAGGCGTACATGTAGACGCCGGTGCTGACCA